>CACYDQ010000363.1 GCA_902773215.1 uncultured Spirochaetaceae bacterium
GACGACGGGGGCAAGATGATATATGGTGTCTACGAGAGGCACCGCGCGGACATCCGCAGCACAATCATAAACGTCGTCAACAAGGCCTTTGATACGCTCGCGCCGACTTTCCCGCAGGGGGAAGACCAGTGCATCAGCGTCAAGGTGACCGGCTCGGGAGGCCTTTCCGTCTCGGAATGGCTCGGCATCCCCTTCATTCAGGAGGTGGTCGCCGCGACGACCGCCGTCAAGAAGTCCATCCCCCAGACCGACGTGGTCATAGAGCTGGGCGGAGAGGACGCGAAGATAACCTACTTCAAGGGCGGGGTGGAGCAGCGGATGAACGGCACCTGCGCCGGCGGTACGGGGGCTTTCATCGACCAGATGGCGGCCCTGCTTGAGACCGATGCGGCGGGGCTCAACGAGCTTGCCCGCGGCGCGACGACGATTTACCCGATTGCCGCCCGCTGCGGTGTCTTTGCCAAGACGGACATACAGCCCCTGATTAACGAGGGTGCGCGTCGGGAGGACATTGCCGCCTCCATTTTCCAGTCCATCGTCACGCAGACCGTCTCTGGCCTTGCATGCGGTAAGCCCATACGCGGGCACGTCGCCTTTCTGGGCGGCCCCCTTCACTTCCTGGATCAGCTCCGCGAGCGCTTTATTGTCACGCTCAAGCTTACCCCCGAGGAGACGATTGTCCCCGAGAACAGCCAGCTGTTCGTCGCGGCGGGCGCGGCGTATTCGGCGGAGCGGGAAATTTCCTGCCTGTCCGGCGAGATGCAGAAGCAGGTTCGCTTCCCGACGATCGCGGAATTCCGGCAGTCGCTCGGAAAGCTCGTCGGCGCGGAGATGCAGGAAGTCCAGCGGCTTGAACCCCTCTTCAAAGATCAGGGGGAGCTGGATGAGTTCAATGCGCGGCATGCGACCCAGGTCGCGCTCAAGGGAGATCTTGCTTCCGCCAAGGGACCGGTTTTCCTGGGACTGGACGCGGGTTCCACGACGACCAAGGCAGTCCTGACGGATACCGAAGGCCGGATTCTCTGGAAATTCTACGATGTGAACGCGGGAAACCCCGTCAACCTTGCCATAAAAGTCCTGAAGGACTTGTACCGGATTCTTCCCAAGGACTGCTACATAGCCCGCTCCGTTTCGACAGGCTACGGCGAGGCTTTGTTCCAGGCCGCGCTCGGCGTGGATGCGGGCGAGGTGGAGACAATCACCCACTACCGGGCGGCGGACTTCTTTGTTCCCGGCGTGGAATTCCTCCTCGACATAGGCGGCCAGGACATGAAGTGCCTGCGCATGAAGGACGGGGCCATCACTTCGATTCAGCTGAACGAGGCCTGTTCCTCCGGCTGCGGTTCCTTCCTGGACAACTTTGCCCACACGATGGGCATGGACGTGCGGGACTTCTCCAAGATAGCCCTGCTCGCCCCCAAGCCTGTTGATTTGGGAACCCGCTGTACGGTCTTCATGAACAGCCGGGTCAAGCAGGCGCAGAAGGAGGGGGCTTCCGTCGCGGACATTTCCGCGGGCCTTTCCTATTCCGTCATAAAGAACGCTCTCTTCAAGGTCATAAAGCTCCGCAAGGCGAGCGACATAGGAAGGAAGGTCGTCGTGCAGGGAGGTACCTTCAACAACGATGCCGTCCTCCGCGCCTTCGAGAAGGTCGCCGGGGTCAGCGCCTACCGGCCCGACGTGGCGGGGCTCATGGGTGCCTACGGCTCAGCCCTCATCGCGCAGGATCAGTGGGAGGACCTGCGCCGTCCCAAGCCGGATGACCCCGACCAGAGCCTCCGCTTTGTCAGGAGCGGAATCGTCAGCCTGGAGCAGCTGGACTCGTTCAAGGTGGACCTGGACCTCCGCCGCTGCGGCAAGTGCTCCAACAACTGCCTTCTGACAATAAACACCTTTACGTCGGGGCAGGGGGACGGACAGAAAGTCCGCACCTTCGTCACCGGCAACCGCTGTGAGCGGGGGCTGGAGCTGGAAACGGACAGCCACATAATCGATGCGAGCAACAAGGCGGCGAGCCGTCTGGACGGACAGGAGGAGGATGACGGCAGGAACCTGCCCAACCTCTTTGACTGGAAGTACAAGAGGCTCTTCCGGTATACGCCGCTCAAGAAGGAAGAGGCCCCGATGGGCGATGTGGGCATTCCCCGCGTCCTGAACCTCTACGAGAACTACCCCCTCTGGTTCACCTTCTTTACCAAGCTGGGCTTCCGCGTCCGCCTGTCGCCGCGTTCCAGCCGCACGGTCTACGAGAAGGGGCTTGAGACAATCCCGTCCGAGTCCGTCTGCTACCCGGGAAAGCTTGCCCACGGGCACATCAAGAGCCTGATGGACATGGGATGCAAGTTCATCTTCTACCCCTGCGCCCCCTACGAGAAGCTTGAGGACACGGGGGCGGGCAACCACTACAACTGCCCGATAGTGACGAGCTATCCCGAGGTGCTCCGCAACAACGTGGACGAGCTCAGGCAGGATTCTTCCATAGTATTCCTCAATCCCTTCCTTCCGATTTTTGACAAGGAGGGGCTGGCCGCCCGCCTGTACGAGGAGCTTTCCCCCCACTTCACGTCGCTTACGCAGGCACAGGTGCGGGAGGCCGTCGGCTCTGCATGGGCGGAGCAGGAGAAGTTCAAGGCCGAGGTTCAGGAGAAGGGCGAGGAGGCGATTGAGGAAATCATCCGCCGGGGCGCGAACGGCATTGTTCTTGCGGGCCGCCCCTACCACCTGGATCCGGAGATAAACCACGGCATCCCGGAGATGATAAGCGGGCTGGGGCTCGCGGTCTTTACCGAGGACTCCGTCGCCCACCTGGGCAGCATAGAGCGGCCTCTCCGAATCGTCGATCAATGGACCTACCACAACCGCCTCTACCGGGCGGCCTCCTTCGTCACGGGTATGCCCGACCTGGAGCTGGTGCAGCTGACATCCTTCGGCTGCGGGCTCGATGCCGTCACGAGCGACCAGGTGGACGAGATAATGAAGGCCAAGAGCCGGACGTATACGCTCATAAAGATAGACGAGGTGAACAACCTCGGTTCCGTCCGCATACGCATACGGAGCCTGATTGCGGCGGTAAAGGCGCGGCAGCGGCACAAGACCAGCCTGCCGATCAGGTCTTCCGCCTACCAGCGGCAGGTCTTCAGCAAGGAGATGAAGTATTCCCATACGATTCTCTGCCCGCAGATGAGCCCCATACACTTCCGCCTCCTGCAGAAGGCTTTCCAGTACTCCGGCTACAACATGGTCGTCTTGGGCTCACTCGATCCCAAGGCGGTGGACATTGGCCTCAAGTACGTCAACAACGATGCCTGCTACCCTTCGATTCTCATCGCGGGGCAGATGATAGCCGCCCTGCAGAGCGGCAAGTACGACCTGAACAATACGAGCCTGATGATAACGCAGACCGGGGGAGGCTGCCGGGCGACCAACTACATCGGCTTCATCCGCCGTGCCCTCAACGACGCGGGC
>CACYDQ010000364.1 GCA_902773215.1 uncultured Spirochaetaceae bacterium
TTCCAAGAGGTGGGTCGCGAAGGAGTGGCGGAAGGTGTGGCAGCTGGCGTTTTTGTCCACGCCGGCCGCAAGCACGGCCTGCTTGACGGCGCGCTGCATGAGGGATTCGTCCATGTGGTAGCGCCCCTGCTCTCCTGTGGCGGCATTGACCCAGCGGTTCTTCTGGGGGAAGAGCCACTGCCATTTGAACTCTTTGCATCCCGAGGGATACTTTGCGGCCAGCGCATTCGGCAGGCTTACTGCGCCCCAGCCCTCGGACAGGTCCTTTCCGTGCAGCTTCCTGACCTGCTCGATGTGGGCCTTCAGTTCCGGGACAAGTTTCTGCGGCAGCATCACGTGGCGGTCCTTGTCGCCCTTGCCGTGCCGCACGATGATTTCGCCCCGGTCAAAGTCCAGGTCCTGTATCCTGAGCGACAGGGCCTCGTTCAGCCGCATCCCGGTTCCGTACAGGAGCTTGGCGACCAGTTTTTTGCTCCCGTCAAGCTGCTCTATCACCTTGCCGACCTCTTCCCTGCTGAACACCACGGGAATGCGGGGCTTTTTCTTGGCGTGGATGACCGTCGCAAGCTTGTCCACGGGCATGTTCCTGACGAAGCGGAAGTAGAAGAGCAGGGCAGCCAGCGCCTGGTTCTGGGTGGACGCGCTCACGTGCTTTTTCAGGGCCAGTCCTTCTAGATAGCTGTTTATCTCGCACTGCCCCAGCAGCCCCGGCTTCTTCCCGCTTGCGGAAAGGAAATCCGCCACCCACTTCCCGTAGCGCTCCATCGTGCGGGGGCTGTAGTGGCGGACGGCCAGGGCCTCGTGGAGCCGCCTGACTTCTGCATCCGGGCTTTCTGTCCCTATGGAAGGAAGCGGCCTGCCTGCAGCTGCGGGCTTTTCCCCGGGGGCAACAGTGAACAGGCCGGTCTCATAGAGGCTTTCGAGCAGCTGCTTGCATGAAGCCCGCCTGTCCGGGATAAGCCAGAGCTTCTTCTCGTTGTTCCAGACCCTGCCGCTGACTTTCCTGACGGCTGACAGGACTTCGGAACTAAAGCCGTCCGTAAACTGAACGGAGAAATAGCCTTCGCCGTAATGCGACAAGACAACATTCACACGTGACCTCCTCTTTACCCCATCCCTCCGGGCATGACTTCCCCCTTCGCGGCCCACGCCGTTAAAAAAGAAAAGGAGGATGGACGATGCTTCTTAACCGCGTACCTAACGTACATCACGGACAGCCCGCATCTAAATGCTATAGAATTCTAAAACACTCTCCCCGCCCTGTCAAGAGGGAGATTCAGTACAGCTTGGAGTACGGCATGTGCACGGAAAAAGATAAGCAGAGACCCGAGCTTTGACTCCAACCTGAACAAGCTGAACGTGATTCAGATAGACATGAACAGCGAGTACAGGAATCTACGCGCTGAACAAGTACACAGCTATAAAGGAAAAGACGCATGATACGCGAGAAACGTTACTTCGACTCCCTGTCGGCATACTCGGGCAACCTCCTCTTTGTCGGCGTGAACTACGACGAGAAGGCAAAGACCCACGAGTGCCGCATCGAGCAGTTCGTCAAGTAAGAGGTGGTAGCAGCGTATCCCAAAAAGCAGGCCGCCCCCCGGTTGAATATGCAACGGTCGTGAGTGGCAAAGACAAAAGGGCCGGTGTTCCCGTCCTGAATGGAACTGGCTGACCTGCGTTACAAGGAGCTGGCTGCTAAAACTGGAGTGGCCGAACGTGCCCTATACAACTATGTCGCGACCAAAAATCCTTCCATGCCTCCCGCCGATATCGCCGTTAAAATCGCCAAAGCACTGGGCGTGTCCGTGGAGTACTTAGTCACAGGGAAAGTAAACGAACCGCAGGCAGAGGACCAGGATTTTCAGAAAATCCATAAATACGCGGGGCTGATCGCAAAGATTGACCAGCTCTCCGACAGGCAGAAAGCCCTGCTGCAGGAACTCGTGACGGAACTCGCATCGTAAAGTCCCGCCCCGCAAGGCTCCTTACTTCAGCAGGGTGGAGGGGTTGACCAGCTTGCCGTTCTTGTAGACGGTGAAGTGCAGGTGGGGGCCGGTGGAATAGCCGGTGCTTCCGACCAGGCCGATGAGCTCGCCCTGGCTGACGAAGGCTCCCTTCTTGGTCTTTATCTTGCTCAGGTGCCCGTAGAGGGTCTGGTAACCGTCTATGTGCTTGATGATGACGTAGTTGCCGAAGACGTTGGACCAGCCCGCCTTGGCGACGGTTCCGCTCATCGCGGCCTTGACCGCCGTTCCGGTCGGGCAGGCCAGGTCTATTCCCGTATGGTAGGAGTCCGCCCCGGTAATCGGGTCTTTCCGTGCGCCGAAGCGGGAGGAAATCCGGTATTCGGCGGTAATCGGCCAGGCAAAAAGCTCGCCCATCGCCCGCTGGAGCGAAGTGCTGTCCATCTTGGCACCGGGGATGAACAGCTCCTGCCCGACGGTCAGGGCATAGCTGTCCAGATCGTTCACGTCCAGTATGTCCTCGACGGGTGTGCGGTACTTGACGCTCAGTCCTTCCACCGTCTCACCGGCGGCAACCTTGTGGATAAGGCCGTCCATGGACGGAACCTTGAGCTTCTGCCCCTCGCGGAGGTAGCGGACATTGGAGATGCCGTTGACGGCTATGAGCGTGGAGATGTTGGAAAGCCCCGCGTCGCGGCTTATGACGCTGATGCTGTCCCCCGCCTTGACGGTGTATTCGCTGTAGGTGACAGGCTCCTTATAGGCATAATCGGAGAACAGCCCGCTCGTCTCGCCGGCCTCCCCCATCGAGGAGACGACGTTGCCCTCGCTGTCGTAGAAGGCCTCGTCGGAGAGGGCGACATCGAACATCGCCTTGTCCAGGCTGTTGACCTCCTCCATCTGGACGGTACCGAAGTCCACTTTGCGGACCCTGCCGTCGTAGGAGGCGGCTATGCGGGCAAAGAGTATGGAGAATGCTATGAAAAGGATGGCAAGGGCGGAAAGCGGGACAATCAGCCTGCCGAGCTTCTTCTTGCCCGCGGCCTGCTTCTGCCCTGAATGTACGGCAGCCCTGCCGAAGTCATAAGCTGCGTTCCTCACATGGGGTCGCCTGAGGAAAAATGGCCGTTTTGCGCCGGAACCCCTCGCGGGCTGGCCGGAACTTTTTATTGAATAGCTTATGACTTCCATATACTTCACTATCGACAGAATCGAATGCCGATATTAGAATGGGAGAATCGTGAAACGCGAAATAAAGTCCGCCATCCTGAGCATCACCGTCGGGCTGCTCATCGGGACCCTGCTGAAATTCTTCGTCCTCGACATCGTTCACGTGAGGGGAAGCTCCATGGAGCCGACCTTTACGGATGGGGATGCCGCGCTGGTCAACAAGCTCGCTTACGGCATCGTCCGCCCCTTCGGAGACTCCCTCATCTGCGGCTGGCAGGAGCCGGAGGCGGGGGACATAGTGATTTACATGCACGAGGGGAACCTTGTCATCAAGCGCTGTGTCGCTGTCCCGGACGCTCCACTGGATTTTTCTTGCGATAAGGGGTATACTCTCCGCGTGAACGGGCAAACTTTTCCTCTATCCGAGGCGCAGTATCATAATATGGCCTTGGCAAGCCGGGTGCCGGACGGAATGATTCTTGCCGTCGGGGACAACCCGGCCGCCTCCATAGACTCCAGGGATTACGGCTTCATACCGGTCAGGAACGTCCTCGCCCGGGCAGTCCCGCCGAAGAAGGCCTCAAGATGAACAATTTCTTCAATAAAAGCAGGATGCTGGCCTCGGCGGTGATGCTGATGCTGGTCGTCGTGTACATCTACTTCTCCTATGCAAAGCTCGCATTCCGCGAGCAGAGCAAGATTGCCGCCAAGCCCCCGACCGTGGAGCGCGGCTCCATAGTGGACAGGAACGGAAAACCCCTCGCCGTGCAGACGAACTTCTACCATTACGGGATAACCCCCAAGGCGATAAAGTCGGCGGATGTCAGCACATTCGCGTTCGAA
>CACYDQ010000365.1 GCA_902773215.1 uncultured Spirochaetaceae bacterium
AGGCGGATGACGGGCAGGCCGTCTACGAGAATTTCAATGCCACCCATGCGGAAACGGATTACCTTTTGTCATACCCTGACGAGAACAGCTATGACCCAGAGCAGGAGGCGAAGTTTCTGGACGAAAAAGCGAACAGCCCGAACGAGATAGAAATCGTCGCGCTTGTTGACGGGAAGGTCGCGGGTATGGCTGGAATCGAGGCGGTCGGGGCAAAGTACAAGCTGAGACACCGGGCGGAATTCGGCATCAGCATCCTGCGGGAATACTGGGGGCTGGGGCTGGGCAAGGCCCTTACGAACGCCTGCATACAGTGCGCGCGGGAAGCCGGGTATGCGCAGCTGGAGCTGAACGTCGTCGCCGAAAACGAACGGGCGGTATCCCTGTACAAGAGCGTGGGTTTTGAGGAATTCGGGCGGAACCCCAGGGGCTTCAACTCACGGACGAGCGGCTTTCAGGAGCTGGTCTATATGCGGATGGAACTATAGAGATGTATAAGGAGATAACGATGATGGACACGTTTTCACAAGCATTGCTCAGCGGCAAGACGGACAGAATACCGGACGACTACGACTGGTTCGCCCCGCTCATCGGCGACTGGGACTGCGATTACTACGATGTGGCGGCGGACGGGCAGAAACGCCACGTGAAGGGGGAATGGATATTCCGCCGGATTCTTGAGGGCACGGGCATACAGGACATCTTCATATTCCCGTCGCGGGCCACAAAGGAGACCGCTCCGCAGCCCGACGGCGAGTACGGGACTTCCCTCCGCATGTTCAACAAGGAGAAATGTTGCTACGATGTCGTGTATACCTGCGACCACGTCATGAAACGCCTGTGCTTCACCAAGGACGGGGACAAACTGGTCGGCAAGGTGCTTGATGAAAAGGCGACCTACTGGATTTTCTCCGGCATCACGGGCAGCAGCTTCCGCTGGGAGTTTGTGATGATTGGCGATGACGGTTCGGAAAAACTGGTGTGCGAGATTACCGGCAAACGGATTGCTTAGCATGGCGAACGTCATAACAGGAATCAGTGGTGCGGACAGTTTCAGCTTTCTGACCGTGCGGGACAGACCGGAGCTGAAGGAAACGGCCGCGGAATGGTTCCATGAAAAATGGGGCGTGCCACACGAAGCATACCTTGAGCGGATGGATGCCTATCTGGACGGGACGACTGAGTACGGCTGGTATCTCTGCATGGACGGCGTTAAGATTCTCGGCGGCCTCGGGGTCATTGAGAATGACTTTCACAACAGGAAAGATTTAGCTCCGAACATCTGCGCCGTGTATACGGAAGAGGGCTACCGTGGCAGGGGGATTGCCGGCAAGCTGCTGGATATGGCGGTGGACGACCTGAAGACAAAGGGAATAAGCCCGGTCTATGTGCTGACTGACCATACGGGATTCTATGAGCGTTATGGCTGGGAGTTCTTCTGCATGGCGCAGGGCGACGGGGAGCCGGAGAAGTCACGGCTCTATATACACCGGTAATGTTATTGGGGCAAAATGAAAGACGAGCTTTTTGAAAAGAACTTGATACTGGAATCAGAGCGGCTTGTCCTGCGGCCACTGGAAGAAAAAGACGCGGAGAATGTGTTCGAGATTTTTTCCGACACCGAGGTAATGCGATATTATGACCTGCTCCCGTTCAAAAGCATGGAAGAGGCCCACCGGCAGACCCGCTTTTTCATGCAGGCCCTCGCGGAAAGGATGATGATCCGCTGGGGCATTGTACTCAAGGAAAATGCGAAGCTCGTGGGAACCTGCGGCCTTTTCGCATTTTCTGATGCCGACAAGAAAGCAGAGCTTGGCTATGATCTGAACAGGAACTATCAGCATAGGGGCATAATGAGCGAGGGCATCCCGCTGGTGCTGGATTTTGCCTTTTCAAACTCGGATATAAACAGAATTGAGGCCTTCATCGAAATCCCGAACACGGCATCGCAGCTGCTTGTGGGCAAGTTGGGCTTTGTCAAGGAAGGAGAGATGCGGGACTACGAGCTCTGCCGCGGCCAGCTCATCGACATAACGCTGTGGGCGCTCCTGCGGCGGGACTGGGAGATACGGTAACTGGATATGCTTGAAATACGAGATTGTGATAACTATGATGCGGCAAAAGAGCTCATAGTGGAATACTCCAAAATCAAAGGGGCGGAATCGTGTTTTGTATCGCTCGACAAAGAACTTGCCGACCTTGGCTCCTTTTATGAAGGGGGAGCGTTGCTTATTGGCTATGAGCAGGGCATCCCCGTTGCGACGGTAGCACTCAAAAGGCTTGGCGACACATCCGCAGAGGTAAAAAGACTGTACGTCAAACCGGAATGCAGGGGTAAGGGGTATGCGAGGATTCTGCTTGAGGAACTGCTCTCCCGGTGCAAGAAATTGGGATGCAAGGAAGTCACGTTGACCACGAAGCCGGACATAATGGGAATAGCGCATGCTCTTTATAAGAAGGTAGGGTTCGAAGAATCAGAAAGAAGCGGCGGCACGGTGTCCATGAAACTGGTGGTAGAAAAGTGACGGACACAAGTTACCTCTTTTTTGACATCGAGTGCGCGAACAACTTTGGCGGGACGGGGAAAATCTGCTCCTTCGGCTACGTCCTCTGCAATCGGGATTTCTCGGTCGTCGAGACGGATGACCTCCTGATGAACCCGGACGCGCCCTTTGACTGGTACCTGTTCAAGAAAGGCTCTCGCTGCCATCTTGCCTACGGCAAGGAAGAATACATCAAGAACCCGAAGTTCCCGCAGCACTACCAGAAAATCCGCTCGCTCCTCGGTGCGGAGGACAGGCTCGTGTTCGGCTTCGGCTGCAAGGGCGACCTCAAGACAATCGGCGCGGAATGCAGGCGCTACGGG
>CACYDQ010000366.1 GCA_902773215.1 uncultured Spirochaetaceae bacterium
CCCCGCCGTCATCTCAACAAGCCCGGGGTCAATGCCCTGCCGGACGACGGCCTCAAAGACCTGCCGCCCCTTGTCCTTCTCCACGACGACACCCTGCCGCATCTTGCCGTTTATGTCGAGCGCGTAACCGGTGACGGTCTCGCCCTCGCCGAGGGGGAATTCGAATTCTCCCTCAAGGATGCGGTCAGTCTCGTTGATGAAGGTCATGTCAAGCGTCGTCGTCGCAATGTTACCCATCACCTCGACGTTCGCCCCGAGCGTGCTCAGGCGGACAGGGCTAGCCTTGTTCGGGTCAGAGCCGGAGACCTTCATCGATATGGACGGAGCCGCCGGAACTGCGGTCTGGGCGGCAAGCTGCCCGGCCGCGAACATGGACGGAACAAGAAACGAAAAAAGCATAGCGAACCTATTCATAGCAAACCTCGCCTATAGAACAAGGCGAGGCCGGGATAATTACATAAGAGGATTCTTATTTTTCCAAGCATCCATCCCCTGTGAACCAGCCTCACCGCAGCATTCCTTCTATATATTCATTCGATTTTGCAGAAAGCTGCATCCAACCGGGCTTAAAGCCGGAACGCAGGGCATTGCGCACGGATTTGATGTTGGACCAGGCAGCACAGTAAAAGGGTATCTTTCCATGGTTAAAGACTTCTCGGGCAAGACGGTTCGTTATGGCGGAGGCGATTCCCCTGTGCCGATATTCAGGAAGGACGTCCACGCCAATCTGCCAGAAATTCTCTGCATCAGCGGAGCTGCCTGCAAGGGCAATGAGCCTGCCACCGTCATACGCACCAACTCCCAGGACGTCAAGCTCACGCCTCGCCTCGCACAGGGCATTGCCCCACTGCCCAACATACAGGCCTTCAAAATCAGACTGGCAAAGCAACTTGAGCTCATAGGGAAAACCGTCCTCCAGCGCCTTTGCGGATTCAAAGATTTTATCCACATCAGGAAGGAAATACTCCGCCATAAAGCAGACGCGGGAATAGGATTCTGCAAGCAGGTCGTTCAACCTATATACAAAAGGCGTTTCAAACCACTTGTACATCGGCTGGGAGTTTATCAGTTTCCGTAGTTGTGGCAAAAGGTCCTTGCGGGCGGAGACCACGACGTTGCTTCCGTATGAGGTAAGGTCGCACACGAGCGGCAGCTCCAGATACCGGTGGGCCTTTGGATTTTGAACCGACTCGCAGAAAATATTTTCTGCACGGAGGAAATCATCTGCCGTGCAGTTTGAATCAAACGCCGACTGCTCCATGGCGAGCCGCTGTATTGTGAGATTGTCAAAATGAATCATAGCCATTCTGATTATACAAGATGCATTCCATTTTCACAAGCGAGCCAATTGCAAAAACAGCCGAAGACTTTGTAGCCGGTTTGCTTGACTATCCTGCAAAAAAATGCAAGCATAATGGACATGACAGCTGAAATTGAGTTACGGCCGGTAACAAGCGAAGATATACAGCCCCTGTGGAAAATGCAGGTTGAAGCCTTTTCTGAACTCCTGCAGAAATATCAGGACTATGACATAAGCCCCGGAGCCGAAGGGATGGACAAAGTTATGGCACGATACCAGCAGCCATGGACGCATTACTATTTTATCATGGCTGACGGACAAAAAGCCGGTGCCATCCGCGTCGTTGTCAAAGAGGGCGAAAGCAAAAAGCGTATCTCCCCGATTTGGATTATGAAGGAGTTTCGCGGCAGGGGATATGCCCAGGCGGCAATCCATGCCGTTGAAAAAATCTATGGACCTAACGACTGGAGCCTGGCCACGATCCAGCAGGAAAAAGGCAACTGCCACCTGTATGAAAAGCTTGGCTATCATCGGACAGGCGACAGTAAGAATATAAACGAACGGATGGACATTGTGTTCTATGAAAAGAATTGAAAAGAATCGAAAAGAATGAGGGTGGTGATGAGAAGCGTATGGAATTGACGGACAGCTTTGTTTCGCAGAGCAAAAAGATTCTCGGCGACAGGCTCGAGGGAATATACCTGCATGGTTCCTCGGTGATGGGGTGCTTCAATCCCCAAAAGAGCGACATTGACCTGCTCATCGTGGTGAAGGATACCGTAGCGGATGACAGCAAGACCGCATTCATGGACATGGTCGTGGAGCTGAACGGAGAAGCCCCCGAAAAAGGAATAGAAATGGACATGGTTCGGACGGACGTGTGCAGGCACTTCGTATACCCCACCCCCTTTGAGCTGCACTTTTCCATCAAGCACCTGGACTGGTACCGGACGAATCCCACGGACTACATCCGGAAGATGAACGGCGTGAACAAGGACCTTGCGGCGTATTTTGAAGTAATCCGGCGGCAGGGCAAGTGCCTCTACGGAACGCAGATAGCCGAACTGTTCGGGGAAGTCGGCAGGGATGCATACCTTGACAGCATCCTCTGCGACGTTTCGGATGCGGTCGAAGACATACAGACGAACACTGCATACATCGTCCTGAACCTGCTGCGCGTCCTTGCCTTCATAAAGGAAGGGTCCGTCCTCTCAAAGAAGGAAGGCGGCGAATGGGGACTTGCCATCCTGCCGGAAGCCTACCGCCCCCTTGTGCGGCTCGCGCTGAACGAATACGCATCCGACCGAAAGGCGGACTACTCCGGCGAGCATTTGCAGGAATACGCCAGTTTCATGCTCGCCCAGATTCGCAGTTCGTTGGCCTCATAGGCCAGCCTACAGACTCCAGCCATCAGCCCTGCTTGCCACAAGCTCCCCGACTTCCCGTGCGGAGCGGACGGTAAAATCCTGTCCAAAGTCGGGCAGGCGGGCCGTTCCGTCCGACTTCCGGCAGATTAAAACGGACGCACAGCCGAAGTTTTTTGCAGCCTGAACGTCGCGCTGCGTGTCGCCGATCATCACCATCTCCGTCGGAGCCGCACTGAAATGGCGTGCGATGTCGGAAAGCCCTTTGGGGTTTGGCTTTCGCCAGCCACAGCTGAC
>CACYDQ010000367.1 GCA_902773215.1 uncultured Spirochaetaceae bacterium
ATTCCGTTATGGGGGAGCTGTGCCACATAGAGACCTGCGGCGGAGAGCACAATATCCTCGCCGAGGTCGTCGGCCTTGAGGACACGGTCGTCCGCCTGATGGTCTACGGCGACACCAAGGGAATTGAGGTAGGCGACCCGGTCATTGCGTCCGGCCACGTGCTTGAGGTCCCTGTCGGTCCCGGCCTCCTGGGACGCGTCATTGACGCTACCGGACGGGCATACGACGGGAAGGGTGACCTTGCCGCGGACGATTTCTACCCCGCCATAGCGAGTCCTCCTAATCCGATGGACAGGACTCCCGTCAAGAAACGTATCGTCACCGGTGTCCGTGCCATAGACGGCCTCCTTACCGTGGGCAAAGGCCAGAGAATCGGCATCTTCGCGGGTTCCGGCGTGGGCAAGAGCACCCTCATTTCGACTATCGCACGGAATACCAATGCTGACATAAACGTTATCGGTCTCATCGGGGAGCGCGGAAGGGAGGTCATGGACTTCATCAAGCGCGACCTTGGCGTGGAGGGACTCAAGCGGTCCGTCCTCGTCGTCTCCACGAGCGACCAGCCTTCGATTGCCCGCCTGAGGGCGGCATACGTGACGACAGCTGTCGCCGAGTACTTCCGCGATCAGGGCAAGGATGTCATGCTGATGTTCGACAGCGTGACCCGCTTTGCCCATGCCCAGCGCGAGATTGGTCTTGCCACCGGCGAGCCTCCCGCCCAGCGCGGCTACCCGCCGAGCGTCTTTGACATGCTTCCCAAGCTCCTGGAGCGGACGGGAACGAACGCCAAGGGCAGCATCACCGCATTCTACACGGTCCTTGTCGATGGCGACGACATGGACGAGCCGATTGCGGACAAGGTTCGCGGAACGCTTGACGGCCACATCATCCTGAAGCGCCAGCTCGCCCAGAAGCAGCATTACCCTGCGATTGACATCCTCGCCAGCATAAGCCGTCTTTCCAAGCGGGTGTCCGGTCCCTGCACGCTCAAGGCCGCCCAGACCGTCAAACGCTGGATGGCGGACTATGCCCAGCAGGAGGAGATGATTCTTGCAGGTGTCTACCAGAAGGGTAATTCCCCGGAGATTGACGAGGCGATTGACAAACACGACGAGATAGAGGCATTCCTTTGCCAGGCCGAGAGCGACAAGTGCCCCATCGAGGATACCTTGCAGCGGCTTTCCGTGCTGAGCGGGGTGGAAATCCCCGAAGCTGAGTTCCCCGAGATGCCGGAGGGTGCCAAGTACTAGGCCCTGTTTTAAGGTTTAAAAAAAGTTAATGAAAAAGTTCCAGTATTCCTTGCAGAAAATCCTTGACCTCCGCTCATTCCAGCTGAAGCAGGCTGAGATAGAGCTGGGCAAGGTGAATTCCAAGATTGCCGCCGAGAACCGCCAGCTCCAGCTGATAGCCAGCCAGAGACACAAGGTACAGGACTATATGGATGCGAACAACGACATCTTTGCCTTTGCGAGTGGTAACGGCTATATGGTCTTTTTGGACCAGAAACGGGACGCATGCGAGGAGCGGTTAGCCCTGCTTCAGATAGAGGCTGACAAGAAGAAGGAGATTGTCAGGACCGCGATGCAGAAGGAGAAGGTTCTGGAGCGGCTGAGGGATCACCGCCTGGAGGCTTGGAAAGACGAGGCGGAGAAGGAGGAGGAGCTGGTCGTCGATGATGTCGTCACGTCAAAGTACGGAGCAGCCTTCCGTGCCTAGTTTACATCGCCTGACCGAATCCATTTTTTTTAAAGTCTGTCTCGCCCTCTTTTTCCTGTTCGGGCTCATTCTTCTTTTGCCTTTTTCTCAGTCTGCCCTGCTTTCGTTCGGCGGGCGGCTCTTTGGCAAAATTTTTGCCTCTGCCCGGTGGGGCGAATTTTTGACCGAGTACGGCGGAAAGCTTGTCCTGGCATCCTTTCTTCTTACCGTGTATCTTGTCCGCCGCCGCATTGAAACGAATTCCCCGGCATCGTTGCCGCTGTTCGACCGGGGCTTCTTGTTCTTCGTTTTTGCCGTCTGGTTCACCTATGCGGGGGCGAGTGTCCTTTTGCATGAGCCCTGGCGTGATGAGGTACACGCGTGGACGATGGCGCGCGCCATGACCCCTGCCCAATTGTTCCACGAGATGCGTTACGAGGGGCACTTTGTCCCTTGGTTCTATTTGGTCTTCCCTTTTGCACGACTCGGCTTTCCCGGACTGACGCTGAACCTGATTTCTTTTGCCATAATGGGGGGCTGCGTCTTCTTTCTGCTTTTCAAGTCGCCCTTCAGCATCTACGCCAAGGCAGCCGTCGTTCTGACCGTTCCGATGGCCTACTATTACCCCGCTGTCTCCCGCTGCTACTGCCTCTACGCCTTGTGCGTCCTGTCTCTTGCCTGTCTGTTCCGCAGGCGGATGGAGCGGCCGTTCCTGTATGCCCTGCTTCTGGGGCTGCTTGCCAACAGCCATGCCTATGCGGAGGGAATGGTCGCAGTCCTGACGGTTGAGTTCTCCTTTAGCGGAATTGTCTGTCCGTGGAAAAATCTGGGCCGGGACGAGAGACGGAAGAGGCTTCTCTCTGTCGTCCTGGTCTGCCTCTTTGTCCTCGTCGCATTCCTGCAGGTTGCCCCGGCATTCGGAAATACTACGGCGGCGAATTCCCGGTCACGGTTGACGATGGACACGTTTTTCAGCGTCGTTATCGAGGTCTTCCTTGCGCTGGACGTGTCAGTGCTGTCTCAGTTCCTGCTGCTTGCCCTTGTCCTTGTTTCCTTCCGTTGTTTGGTCTGGCACAGGCTGGTGAAGCAGCTCTTTATCATGGATTTGTCCCTCCTCTGGATGCTTTTGTTTGCCGCCGTTTTATACGGGGCTTCCATCCCGAGCCGGGCGTGGATGTGGTTCTTCGTCCTTTTGTTTGCCGTGTGGCAGATGGGGCAGGCTGGACGGGATAGACAGTCGGAGGCACAGCCTGAGAGCCTGAAATCGAAAGCTGCATCAGCCATCATCATCCTTGTCTCCCTTGCCGCATTCAACCCTTCCGTCAGCATACGGGACTGGAAGGGCGAGTTCTCCACGGCAAAGCAGACAGCCGCATTTGTGGCTGAGAGTATCCGGCCCGGCGAACCTGTCTTGCTGCCCTATGCCCACCAGAACTATTCGCTCATCTTCTTTGCCCCATCTCTCGGATACAAGAGCCTTGAGACCGGGGAAGACATCCGCTTTTTCTCATGGAGCCGGGAGAAGGAGATGTCGGGCTTTGGTGACATACACTCCTGCATAAAAGCCCGCTTTGACGAGAGTGGCTGTGATTCCCTGCTCATCGTCGGCTTGAACAATGGAAGAACAGGATTTGGAGCACAACTTGGCTACAGCTATGACGAGCTTCTGAAGCCCGGCCCCGCCATATCAGGGGAAAGTTTTTCCGTGCTGAGGGTCTATGATAGGATTTCCCCGTAAGCATCTCCTGCTCTTTCTCTTCCTTATTCTTTTCCTTTCGTCCGCCCCTTCCTTTGCCGCGGATGCCTCCGGCCTGACGCAGGCGGTGGACGACTACATCCTTTCGCTCACACCGATGCAGCAGGTCTCCCTGCTTTTCCTTGTGAACATTGACGGGGACACGGCGTATCGTGCCCTGGAGCGGGATGACGACGGAACTCCCCTTGTGCCGGGGGGATGCCTTTTCTTTTCTTACAATGTCGCTCCGGCGGCTTCCGGGGTTATCGAGTTTACCCGGTCAATCGCCGGTTACTGCTCCGCCCACAAGCTTCCCCGTCCCTATACCGCGATAGACCAGGAGGGTGGGGGCGTGAACAGGCTCCGGGATGTGACCAGCCCCCTGCCGTCCCCCGCCCTCGTCGCAGAGCGGCTCTCGGCGTGTGATTCAGCCCGTCTGTACGCCGCGCAAGGGGCGCAGATGGCGGCTCTCGGATTCGACCTGAACCTTGCCCCGATCGCCGAGGCGCTGGCGGGATTCAATAGCGATTACCTGGGACGGAGAGCCTTCGGCGGGGCAGGGACTGCTTCTGCCTACAGCTATGCGGCAGTCAGGGCCTATCAAGGACAAGGGGTACTCTGTGCGGTCAAGCACTTCCCCGGTAACTCCAACTCCGACCCGCACACCGGCTCTTCCGTGCTCGACATAGGCGGGAAGGAACTTGCCCTGTCGGTTCAGCTTCCGTTTGCCTTCGTGCTCTTGTCGTCCCCTGCCGCCGTCCTGATGTCCCACGCTGTAATCCCTTCGGTCGATGCCAAGAACCCTGCCGTCCTCAGCGAACGCTGGATAAAAGGAGAGCTCCGGGGCAGGCTGGGCTATGAGGGTCTTGTGATAAGCGACGACATTTTCATGGGTGCGGTCTCCTCCTTTGGCATGGGGACTCTTGCCGTGAAGGCAATAAGCTCCGGGGCGGACGTGCTGATGCTGTCTGACAAATACTTCAAGTCCGTCGCTAGTGCCTTGCTGGACGAGGCTTCCCAGAATTCCGCCTTTGCCTTCCGCCTGCGTGAGGCGGAGCGTCATGTCGTTCTGTTCAAGCTGCGTGCGGGGATTCTCCGTGCGGAGGAGTCCGGGGATGGCAGGCTGCTCCTTGTGGAAGTGCCGCTTGACAAGCAGCGGGGGTCTCCGTCTGCCCGGCTCAAGGCGTTTGAGGAGTCCAAAGGGCAGGGAGAGGATTTCTATCGGAGATACTTTTCAGGAGGCGCACGGTGAAGCAGAAGGATGCCAAGCTCAAACGCAAGCTGACCGGGGCGGAAGGATTCGAAGGCTTTTACGCCTCTCTCTTCGGAACGCGCTGGCAGCCGCTCAAGATAGCCCTGGCGCAGGAACCCCTTTACGTCCGCTTGGACTTCAGCAGGGAAGGGGAGGCCTGCCAGCCCTATTTTATCGATGCGGCGAGCGTTGCCGCGGCCCTCTGCCTGCCTGTACACCGGCTTGATGGCAGCGGGAACGGCGGCCCGGAGAAAGTCCTTGACCTCTGCGCTGCGCCCGGCGGCAAGAGCCTCGTTCTTGCGGGCGGACTGGGAGCTGACAGCCAGCTGTTCAGCAACGAGCTTTCTCCCGACCGCAAGGCCCGGCTTGACAAGGTCCTTTCTGATTCTCTGCCCGCATTGCTCCGGAATCGGATCACGACGAGCTGTAGCGACGGGGCGACCTGGTGCAGGCGGGAAGGGGAGGCATTCTCCGCAATCCTGCTGGATGCGCCCTGCTCCAGCGAGCGGCATGTGCTTGCGGATGATAAATACCTGTCCCAGTGGTCGGCATCCCGCATAAAATCCCTCGCATCCCGGCAGTGGGCATTGCTCTCCTCTGCGTGGCGGCTGCTTGTGCCCGGAGGCTTCCTCCTGTATGCCACCTGTGCCCTTGCGCCGGATGAGAATGACGGTGTTGCCTCCCGCCTGCTCAAGAAATTCCCTGATGTCTGTTCCATGGAAGCCGATGAGCTGAGCGGCATTTTTGAGGAGCGGCTCGCCTCCTTCTCCGGGGCAATTCTCGCTCCGGACGGAGGCAGTGCGGAAGGTCTTGTGAGACGGGTTTTCTGTAGTGCGGAAGAGACGGAGCTGGGGCGGCAGGTACTCCCCGACAGCGGAGGGGGGGCCGGTCCCCTTTACTTTGCCCTGTTCAGGAAAGCTTCCGGGATTTCATGTTGATTCACTGATGAATGCTTTTCCGCTCGTATCGATTGTTGAAGGAAGAGACTGCCTCTTCCCCTTCTTGCCGAAGCGGGTCTTGAGCCACCTGGCGAGACGCTCGAAGAGCTCCATGAAGAAGTTCATGATTTTCCTGAAGAGCGACGGGTTCCTCAGCTTCTCAAGCCGCTCGTAGCCCGCCATGAGCTCGTCCTCGCTGAAGTCCTTGCGCTGGTTGTTCTCCTCCAGCTCCAGCTCCAGCTGCCTGCGCTTGTCCACGCCCTTGTCCAGGATAACGGCGTTTATCGTCTCCCAGCCGATACCCTTTGCGGCCTCAAGCCTGCGCTGTCCGGCCACGAGCTCCATGTCGGCGTTGAGGGTAATCGGGTTCAGGAGCCCGTACGCCTTGAGGCTGTCCTTCAGGGCATCAATGTCGCCCAAGTCCTGCCTGACCCGTTTCTTTACTTTTATGTCGCTTATCTTGACAAGCATCGCTCTTTGTTGCCTCCGCTAGTCCAGCAGGTTGTTGCCGAAGTCCTCTTCGTCCTCTTCCAGAAGCCCGTTGGCAAAGTTCTCCTCGCCCGTGGTGTCGGCATCAGCGGGAGCCTGCTGGTCTCCGCTGCTCCGCCTTCTGCTGAAACGCTCCCAGAAGCTCGTGTAGCCGGTCATCTTCTCTTCCTCTTCTTCCTCGTCCTTTACGACGGGTTTCCTGCTCTTGAGGAATTTCAGGTCGGGCATGGCGAGGGGAGAGTCTTTTCCGTTGTCCTCGAACTGGTAGCCGAATCCCGACTTGTACCGCTCCCTCCTGAGCCTCTGTATGCCGAGCGTCTTGCTCGCGTTGTAGCTGTGGCGGGTGCACTCCTTGGTCGGTTCCGTTCCCTTCAGGAAGTATGCCGTTATCTTGTGGCCCGCGCATGCCTCGGTCAGCAAGTCACCGCTGACCGAGCAGACCTCCAGCTTGACGATGCCCTCGGGAATCGTGTCCGTGAAGGGCTTGTAGCCCTTGCCCTTGTTTGCCTCGTGCATGAAGTCGCCCCATGCGACGCCCGCCAGCGTGGAGCCGGTGAGGGACAGTCCGAGCGACTGCCCCGGCTTGTCGAACCCGAACCAGAAAGCCGCCGTGTAGTAGGGGGTGAATCCGACCGTCCATGCGTCCGCCCAGTTCTGGGTCGTTCCCGTCTTGCCCGCCGCCGGCATGGTGAAGTCGTCCCCGTTCATGTTCTTGAACTTGAACTTGCTTCCCTGCCCCTTCCGTTTTCCTATCGTCCATGCGGTCGCGTCGAAGTTGGACCCGTAGTTGAGCGACCCGGATTCCACAGTCTTCTTGAGCAGCTCCTGCATGATGAAGGCGGTCTCCTTGGAGATGACCTGAATGTCCTCGCCCTTCTTCTTCTGCTTGGCCCGGAGCTCCTTCTCGGGGTCCATGATGATGTTCCCGTTCCTGTCCTGCACGTTGCGGATTGCGATGGGCGTGACTTCCTTGCCGTTGTTCGCGAAGGTCGCGAACGCTTTTGCCATCTCGACGGGGCTGACAGAACAGACCCCGAGCCCGAGCGGGTAGAGGGGCAGGAAGCTGCGGGACTCCAGCTCGTTCTGGTTTATGCCGAGCAGGTCGGACGCGCGGTTTATCGCCGCGTCGAATCCGATTGTGTCCAGAACCTTGATTGACGGGATGTTCATCGAGTGGGCGAGCGCGTACCAGAGCTGCACGTCCCCTTCCCAGACCCCCTTGAAGTCCTGCGGGATGTAGGGGGTTCCGTCCGCGTTGTGGAAGACGACCGGGGTGTCGCTTATGACGCTCGTCATCGTGAACTGCCGGCTGTCTATGGCGGCGGAGTAGTAGAGAGGCTTGAAGGTGGAGCCGGGCTGCAGGCGGGACTGGACGGCGCGGATGAACTGGTTGGACTGGTCGTACTTGGAGCCGCCGACTATCGCGTCTATGTAGCCGGTCGAATTCTCCAGCGCGACCATCGTCCCTTCTATCGTCGTCTTCTCCGTGTTCTGCTGGATCATCGCGTTGCCCCTGTTGACCATCTGGGTCTTGAGGGTTTCCGCCCCGGATATGACGGAGAAGATGTCTATAATCGGATTGATGTTCTCCCGGTACTCCTTCATCGCGAGAATCTCGTTCCTCTGGCTTCCGACCCGCAGCCTTGGCAGGTTGAAAAGGAGGCTGAGAAGCGAGGTCATGGGGATGTAGGTGTTGAAGTCGCTCTTCTTGCGGTTCGCCATCGTCCGCTTGTAGGCGGAGTTCGCGTAGGCGATGTAGTCCTGCATTATCTCTTCGGCGGCATGCTGGTGGGAGAGGTTCAGCGTCGTGTTGACCGTGAAGCCCCCGGTATAGATGTCGTCGTCCCCGTAGAACATGTCGCCCAAGGTCCTGCGTACGTACTCGGAGAACCAGGGGGCCTTGTCGTCCCTCATCGTGTAGGCGGAGCTGCTGGTCCTCGTGTAGTCGAACGAAGCCCAGTAGTCGTCGTAGCTCTCGTTCGCCTCCTGCTGGGACAGGTACCCTTCCTGCACCATCGCGTCAAGCACGTACTTCTGCCTCTCCATCGCGACATTCGGATGCTCGAAGGGGTTGAACCTGGCGGGGTTGGACAGCTGGATGACGAGGAGGGCGGCTTCCGCCGGGGTGATGTCCGCCGTCCCGTGACCGAAGTAGTACTTGCTCGCCGCGTTCACGCCGTAGGTGCCGCCGCCGAAGTAAATCTTGTTCAGGTAGAGCTCCAGGATTTCGTCCTTGGAATACCGCCGCTCCATCTGGACTGCCCACCAGAGCTCCTTGATTTTCCTCATCGCGGATTTCTCGGTGCGGTCACAGTAGAGGGTTCCGGCAATTTGCTGGGTCAGCGTGGAGCCACCGCCCCGGGAGTCATGGGTCAGGATGCCGATGACCGCGCGGATTATCGCCTTGGCGGAGAAGCCCCGGTGCTCGTAGAAAATCCTGTCCTCGCGGGTTATCAGCGCGTCTATCATTATCTGCGGGAGGTCGTTCAGGGCGATGAGCTCCCGCTTCTCGTCGCTCGAGAACTCCGTGATGAGCTCGCCGTTTATGTCCAGAAGCTTGGTCGGCAGGGCCGTCGTCATCACCGTGAAATTCTCGGCGTTCTTTATATTCGCTGTCCCGGCAAGTCCTGCCCCCAGAAGGCCGCCGAAGAGGGCGGCGCACATAAGCACAAGGGGGAGCAGGACGAAAGGCCAGATTCTTTTCCTTTCCATAATCCCCTTATAATAGAAGAAACTACCTTATTTGTCAATTGAAGCGGTTTTATTTTGCCCAGTCCAGCTCCTGCCGGGAGGCTTCTCCTGTGTAGAAGGCAATCTGCTTTTCCGTCAGGGCCGCCATGTCGCTGCCCCCGTCGTAGTAGGCCTTATACCATTCCGCGAGGATATGGATGCACTGGGAGTAGCTGAGCGTGGAATGCCAGCGGAGCATGGCCTGTGCCTTGTCGCAGTTCACGCGGAGCAGGCCTGCCTCCTTGAAGGGGATGTTCCCGGTTATCTTGGAAGCCTTGCTTTTGTCCAGCCCCCATTCCCCCGCAAGGTCCTGGGTCAGCTCAAAGACGGTCGTGGGCTTCTCGCCGTTGGGGCCGAAGTTGAAGGGTTCCCCGTCCGGACAGCGGCCGTCCGCGAGCTGCTGTCCGAGCGTCAGGTATCCGCTCAGCGGCTCCATCACGTGCTGCCAGGGGCGGGTGGACTGGGGGCAGCGGATGCCGACGGTCTCGCCCTTGACGAATGCATTC
>CACYDQ010000368.1 GCA_902773215.1 uncultured Spirochaetaceae bacterium
GCATCGACATTGTCCACGGTATTGAAGTACTCGATGATGCGGTCAATGTAGCCTACCGTCTCGGCATTGCTGGCAAAGGCATCGATCGGCCCAACTTCGCTTGCACCGTGTCCGGCGGCATCCAGCGTTATGAGGCGGAAACCTCCTTCGGCATAGTTTGCGAACGTCGTCTTTCCGAATTCCTTTTTTTCGTTTACCCCGCGCTCATACAGGTACGCCCGGTTTGCCCAGCCTCCGTGCAGGTAAATCAGCAGGGGCTTGTTTTTCTTTCCGTCGTTCCATTCGGCGTCGCAGATGTGGATTCCGTCAATGCTGTAGGCTTTGACCGTGAGGGATTTATACGCCTTTATGCTGTCCGCCACGCTTTTGGGGAGAGGCTCTTCTTTCACCGTGCCGGTGAAGGGCCGTATGGACTCAAGCCGTGGCTGAGCCAGTTTGTCAGGTGCGGTGTAACGGTCGAGCACGGCCTGCCCCGCATCGTTTCCGGCGGCGACTGCCGTTCCGGCAAGCAGCATGCCCAGCAGGATGCCGGTGAAAGCCCTGATGAACTTTGTACATGGTATGAAGCTGTAATCCATAGCTAGTCCCCCTGAAGTAGTAATGTGATACCGATATTCTGGTACTTTTTATAGTAACCGACAAGATTCTGCTTGTCAACAAAAAAAACACGACAAGCAGCACCCCGCCAGCCCCTTCTCTTCATAATATATATTCCAGCTGTACGTCAAAAGGTTCCTTCTCTGCCAGAATCGCATTAATCTCCTCCGCATGCTTGCAACCAAGCGCATGGTACGCTGCCTGTGATTCTTTCGAGGAATGGCCCGATATGTACAGTTTGTCTGCTCCAAGCCGCAGGGCCTCCTCACAAATCATTGCAAAAAGCTTTCTCCCAATGCCCCGCTGACGGTATTCCTCGGAAATTTGGAAGCAGACCAGCTCCACGTAATTCGCCGTTTCTCCAAAAATGTGGTGCGATACGTTCGCAAAGCCAACGATACGCCCGCCGTCAAATGCGCCGAAAGCTGTTTGGTCATGGTTCATATGCCGCGCTATATCCTCAGCGGTTGCCCGGCACTGTTCTGTCGTCCAGTTTTCAACAAAAGGGTTGGGCACAAGGACCCATTTATTATCCACTTCCCGCCAGCACTCGGTCACAGTCTGATGGCGGACAAAAGAATCCAGCGAATGTGAGTCAAAACAACTGGCATCCAATCTTTTATATTGTATTTTCTCCATCTGTATAATCTCCCGTACACAGGGCCTCGATGTCACGCTCCATTGTATCATGGCAAACCAGGCATGACAACTGTTCTCCGCGAGGGTAACGGACGGCTGACAAAAGGCGCGGATTGTGCTATGCTGGGAACAGAGGTTTATCATGGAAGAGTTTTTCATCGATTGTGACGGCATCCCCCTTCATGCGAAGCTGGACAAGCCGTTCGCGGAGGGGAAGGGCCCCCTGTGCATTTTGATTCACGGCTTTACCGGGCACATGGAGGAGCCGCACATCATCGCGGCTCAGAAGGCGATGAACGATGCCGGCATAGCCGTCCTGCGCGTGGAGATGTACGGGCACGGGAAAAGCGGAGGCGAGTTCAGGAACCATACCATCTATAAATGGGTCACGAACGCGCTGACCATCGTGCACTACGCGAAGTCGCTTGACTTCGTGACCGACCTCTACCTGAGCGGACATTCCCAGGGCGGGTTCCTGACAATGCTCGTCGCCGGTATGTGCGCCGACGACTTCAAGGCAATCCTGCCGATTTCCCCTGCCCTCTGCATCCCCGACGATGCACGGAAAGGCTCCATGCTCGGCTCAAGCTTTGACCCCAAGCACATTCCGGAGAAAATCGCTTCTGACTGGTGGGAACTTTCGGGGGACTACGCCCGCGTCGCGCAGACCATTCATGTGGAGGACGAGATTGCCCGCTATGAGGGACCAGTGTGCATCATCCACGGGGATGCCGATGAGGCCGTCCCCTACGAGTACTCGGTGAAGGCCCAGAAGCTGTACAAGAACGCACGGCTCGTCACGGTTGCGGGCGACGACCACTGCTTCACGAAGCACATGGACAAGATGTCCGCCGCGGTACGGGAGTTCTTCACGAAGTAGGGCTGCAAGGCACGGCGGCATATAAAAAGAGCGGGGAGGGCAAAAAGCGTCCGCTATTGCCATCCCCGCTTCATTATGCCCGGAACGTCCGGTTTAGCTTGCGGAATTTCTCGTACACGTCGAGCGCGAGCTTGACGGCATCAGAATAGTCCTCATGCAGGACCGCCTTGCCGTTCGCGTTGCGCAGCTTGTACTTGCCATCTTTCGTGTGCTCAATCATCGGGACA
>CACYDQ010000369.1 GCA_902773215.1 uncultured Spirochaetaceae bacterium
AAGGGTCTCGGCCTTTTCCAGCGATTCCCGAACCTTCGCTTTCGCCGCGTCGGTCTTGCGGACGAACGCTGCGAACTGCTCCTGCAAAGGAAGCGGGGGAACGGGGATCCGCATTTCTTCCAAATCGTTTTTTGTAATTGCTTCTCGCGTGGCCCCGCCAGCACCTCCTATCCTCAGAAGAATTTTTTGTTCAGAATCTGAAATCAACAAATTGCATAAAAACAATGGATTTACAAGCTCTTTTGCCCGAAGAATTGAAACATGCTGATTTACCCGTGCAGGCAATATACCTTTAGGCAAAATACAACATCGTGCAACTGAAGCTCCCGTGATGTTCAGCAAGACATCATTTTCCATAAGCGCAACATTTTCGAGTTCTCTTGCCTGCGACTCGGTTATATATGCCAACCCATTATATTCAAAATGCCCATTATAAACGTTCATACTTCTTATAAAAGGAATTCCCTCACAGACATAACTTTCTCTTCCACCTCTTGGTGTTGCGCCAGAACCAATTTTCGATGTTATTTCTTTCATTTTCTTCATTTCCCATCCCATCGGGTTGGCCACGGGATCCCCGAACATCTCTACGAAGCGGGACTTGACGAGGAGGTCGTACTTTTCCAGCATCGCTTTGTGCTTGGCGATGATGGCGGTGCATTTGTCCAGCGTCGCGGCAATCTGCCTCTGCACTTCCAGCGGTGGCAGTGGAATGGCTGTCTCATAGAAATCTTGCATAATGACCCGAGGCATTTTTGCACCAGCAACTTTTTCTGATATGTGTGCAACAAAGAAATCTGAACGAAGAAAGGCAGCAAGGTATTCTCTCTCAATATTGTTCTTAATCGAAAGAGGGATAAGCTCAGAAGTTGCGAAACCAGATTTTTCTGGCAAAACGACTTTATTCAAATAGGGACGTAATTTTGAATAAAGAACATTTGAATCATCAAACTGACAAATTGATTGTCCAAGCTCTGATGATTTCACATATTCGTAAGCAAGAATTTTCCCAGTTTGCGGCTCAATTTTATCAAGATTTAAGAGCCAGACTTTTTCTTCAGAAAGAGGAAAAGTTCTGTCATGCCTAGTCTCGCACACATCCCCCAATCGTACCATCTGCCACCTGCTCATTTTTTCTCCTCCTTCCCGTCATTATAGCCCAACGCGGGGACAAATGCTAGCCCGGCCCGGCCCGGGCTTGCCGCAAAACAAATTGACCGCATCGCCCTGATGCGGTATAATATAGGCTGAATATGGCGAACTTTGACTTTTTGACCCGCGACAAGAACTATGCCGCGTTCAGCCAGATGGCGGTACAGGCCGAACTGCAATACAACAAGAATACGGTCTTCGCGGCGTTCGCTGCCCGCAAGTCACTGGAGCAGGCCGTCAAATGGATGTATTCGGTAGACGGCGACCTGCGCAAACCCTATGACGATTCCATACAGGTGCTTGTCCACGAGCCGGCTTTTGTCAGCGCAGTCCCGTCCGACATCCGCAGCGACATGCAGATGGTCATAAAGGTCGGCAACAGAGGAGTGCATGACACCCTTGCCGTAGAAAAGAAATATGTCCTGCTCTCGCTCAAGGCCCTGTTCAACGTGCTGAACTGGCTGGACTACACGTATGGCGCGGATTACGAGCAGCGGGTGTTCAGCGAGGAGGCGATTCCCAAGAACAAAGTCGTCGTCACCGTAAAAAAGCCTGCCGTATCGGCGGACGAACTGGAAAAATACAAGGCGGAGCTTGAGGGCAAGGACAGCACGATTGAGGAGCTGAAAAAGCAGCTGGAAGCGGCGCTCGCCGAAATACGGAAGAACAAGGAGAACCCCGCGGGCAAGCCGGAGCTGAAGCTGGAGGACCTGAGCGAATTCCAGACCCGCAAGAGCTTCATCGACGAGGATTTGAAAGCCCTCGGCTGGCAGATTGACCAGGTGCAGGTCGTGGAGGAATACAAAGTCGATGACATGGAGGGCATTCCCGGCAAGGCTGGCTTCATTGACTATGCGCTCTTCGGCAAAGACGGACTCCCCCTTGCGGTAATCGAGGCGAAGAAATCAGCGAAAGACCCCAACGTGGGCAAGCAGCAGGCCGCCCTGTATGCGGACTGCCTGGAGCGTAAGTTCGGCCGCCGCCCTTTCATCTTCTACACGAACGGCTTCGAGACTTTCTTCTGGGACGACGGGCAGTATGCCCCGCGAGCGGTGAGCATGCCGTTCAGCCAGGGAGACTTGCAGAAACTCGCAGACCGCCGCACCCTGCGGCAGGACTTAGAATCGGTAAAAATCAACACGGACATCTCCGGCCGCCCCTACCAGATGAAAGCGGTCCGCTCCATCTGCGCCGAACTGGAAAAGAAAATCCGCAAGTTCCTGCTCGTCATGGCGACGGGGACAGGCAAGACGCGGACGGCCATCAGCATCGTGGACGTGCTGAGCCGCGCCCACTACGTATCCAACGTCCTCTTCCTTGCCGACCGCATCCAGCTGGTGGAGCAGGCCTACGACGCGTTCCGCGAGAACTGCCCCGACGTGACCGTCTGCAACCTGCTGGACGCGAAGGACAAAGCGGTGAACAAGGGGGCGCGGGTCGTGTTCAGCACATACCCCACGATCCTGAATGCGATAGACACGGAGAAGAATTCCGACGGTCAACGCACTTTCACGCCCGCACACTTTGACCTTATCATAATCGACGAGGCGCACCGCTCGATATTCAAAAAGTACCGGGCCATCTTCGAATACTTTGACGCATACCTCGTCGGCCTGACCGCGACTCCCCGCCGCGACGTCGATAAGTCCACCTTCGAGTTCTTCGAGCTGCAGGATGACGTGCCGACAGACGTGTACGAGTACGAGACCGCCGTCTCCGCAAATTATCTTGTCCCCTACCATGCGATAGAGAAGACTTCGACATTCCTTGACGAGGGAATCAGCGAGGAAACGCTGAGCGAGGCGGACTTACAGAAAATCCGAGAGCAGGAGGAGGACGGAGGAGAACCTTTTGAGGAGATACCCCCCAAGGCAATCAACGAGTACGTGTTCAACGAAGACACGACGCGCAAGGTGCTTGAGGATGTGATGTCCAAAGGCATACGGACGGACGGCGGCGACAGGCTCGGGAAGACGATTATCTTCGCCTACAACAAGAATCATGCCCAGCACATCGTGGACACGTTCGACAAGTTCTGGCCCCAATACAAGGGCAGGATGTGCCAGCGGATTGTCTGCGATGACAGCAAGGTCAAGTCCACGATAAAGGAATTCAAGAAATCCGGCTCCGAACTGCGGATTGCGGTGAGCGTGGACATGCTGGATACCGGCGTTGACATTCCCGAGGTCGTGAACCTCGTCTTCTACAAGAAAATCCGCAGCAAGATAAAGTTCTGGCAGATGATAGGGCGCGGGACACGGCTTGCCCCCGGCCTTTCATGCACGGATGAAAACGGCTCCTATACCGGCAAACAGTATTTCTACATCTTCGACTACCTCCGCAACTTCGAGTTCTTCCGGGAGGAAAAAAACGGCATTGAGGGCGGCACGGGCAAATCCCTGAGCGAGCGGATCTTCGCCCACAAATGCTCGGTCATCCAGCTCCTGCAGGATGCCGCCTGGGCAGGGAAGGAATTCCAGGACTACCGGGCGCAGCTGGTCGCCGATGTCCATTCGCAGGTCGCGGCCCTGAACACGAACCTTACCCCCGTCCGCCTTGTCCTGAAGCAGGTGGTGAAATTCCGGGACATACAGAGCTTCGGCAGCCTAAGCGACGAGGACGTACTGGACTTGACACGGCACATAGCCCCGCTCGTGTTCAACGAGGAGCTGGACCAGTACGCAAAGAGCTTCGACAATTTCTGCTACGGCATTATGGAGGCGGTGCTTGCGGGCCGGCCGGTTGCCCCCTGCCGTTCCAAGATACAGGCCGTCGCGGTGAAGCTCCTGCACAAGGCTTCCATAAATGCCGTGCGGGAGCATTTGTCCCGCTTGCAGCTGCTTTCCGTCAGCAGCTATTATGACGCTCTGAACGTCCTTGACTATGAGGCAATCCGCGAAGAGATACGCGGGCTTGCCCAGTTCGCCGTGGACAATTCCCATCTTGACCCGATATTCGTCAATTACGATGACGACGTGTATGAGGTCGATGTCCCGGAAGGAGCGCCCTCCCCAAGACCGGCGGACAGCTTTGAGGAATACAAGAAGAAAGTGGACTCCTACCTTGCCTGGCACATGGACGATGAGGCGATACACAAGCTGCGCACGAACAGGCCGCTGTCGAAGTCTGACTTTGACAGCCTGAACCGCATTTTCAAACAGGAGCTTGGAAGCGAAGAACAGTTCAATGAGCTGAGCGGGGGCAAGAGCTTGGGCGTGTTCATCCGCCGGGTGACCAAGATGGACAAGGCCGCCATAGACGCATGCTTCGCCGACTTCATCAACGAGGCCGCCATGAACAACATGCAGATAGAATTCGTCCGGAGGCTCATCGACATCATCGTGGAGCAGGGCGAGGTCAACATGGAAGCCCTGATGAAAGGCCGGGCACCCTTTGACCGCCCCAAGTTCTTCACGATATTCGGCAGCGATGCACAGGACAAAATCTTCGCCGCCGTAAGGAGCATAAACCAGAACGCACGGGAAGTGGCATAGGGCGGACAAAGGAAGTCTGCCCCGGAAGCCCTATCCCCCGCATCACAGCTTCTCCGCGGCTGCCTCCCAGTCGGCGTTCAGTTTGTCCAGCTCCGCTTCGAGAGCGGAGATTTTCTGCTGCACGGCTTTTGCCTTCTCGCCGTTGGAATAGACTTCCGGCAGGGAAAGGGATGTCTCCAGCTCGGTCTTCTTTGCCTCGGCCTCGGCGATGAGCGTCTCCAGGCGGGAGACCTCTTTCTCTATCTTGCGCCGCTCGGCCTCCTCCTGCTTGCGCTTTTCCCAGGCCTCCTTGCCCGAACTGCCGTCATCGGCGGCAGGGGCGGACGCGGACTGGCGGGCGGGAGCTTTCGCTGACGGAGACGCAGCCGCACCGGGGGAAGGAATTTCGCCTGCGGCCTCTGCCTCAAGCCGCTCCATGTAATACTTGTAGTCGCCGGGGAAAATGCGGTGTTTTCCGGGATGCAGCTCCAGCACGCGGGTCGCAAGCCCCTCAATGAAGCCCCGGTCGTGGCTGACAAAGACGACCGTCCCGCCGAAGTCTTTGAGCGCGTCCAGCAGCACGTCCTTGGAGTGCATGTCCAGATGGTTCGTCGGCTCGTCCAGCACGAGCAGGTTCACCGGGCGGAGCAGCAGCTCAAGGAGGGCGATGCGGCTCTTCTCCCCGCCCGAAAGCACGTCGATGCTTTTGAACACGTCGTCGCCCCGGAAGAGGAATGCCCCGAGCATGTCGCGCAGCTTGGGGACAAGGGCAAGCGGGGCCTTGGACTCCAGCCGCTCAAGGATTGTCTCGCTGCCGGTTATCTTCTCCGCATTGTCCTGGCAGAAGTAACCGACCGACACGTCCGTGCCCAGCTTGACCGTGCCCGTATAATCGGAATCCGCCCCGGCCAGTATGCGGAGCAGGGTGGATTTACCCGCGCCGTTCCGTCCCGCGACGACCAGCCGCTCGCCCCGCTCCACCACGATGTCAAGGCCGTTTATGACCGCAGGGCCGCCATAGCTCTTGCTGAGCCCCTGCAGGGTAAGCACGAGCTGGCCTGAATGCGGTGCGGCAGGGAATGAGAAGTGTATCTTCTTGAGGTTCTCGGGTATCTCTATCTTGTTGGCAAGGAGCTTGTCCAGCATCTTCTGCCGCTCCTGGGCCTGCGCCGCCTTGGTCGCCTTGTAGCCGAAGCGGTTGATGAATTCCTCCAGGTGGGCAATCTCTTCCTGCTGCTTCTTGTACTCGGCGGTCAGGGTCTCAAGCTCCTGCGCACGGATTTCCTCATAGTGGCTGAAGTTGCCGCTGTAGCGCCGGAGCTGGCCGCCGAAGAGCTCGTAGACCTCGTTCACCGTGTGATCCAGAAAGTAGCGGTCATGGCTGACCAGGAGGAAGCCCCCCTGGAAGTCGGAAAGGAAGCCTTCCAGCCAGTTCCGTGCCTCTATGTCAAGGTAGTTCGTCGGCTCGTCAAGGAGCAGGATGTCAGGCTTTGCCATCAGGGACTTGGCAAGGGCAATCCTCATCTGCCAGCCGCCGGAGAATTCCTCCGTCCGCTTGCCGAAGTCCTCCCTGCTGAATCCCAGTCCCAGAAGCACCTGCTCGGCAAGGGATGCCCGCCGGTACCAGCCGGACTCGTCCAGCTTGGAAAGCAGCTCCGACTGGTCAACGGCAAGCTGGTCAGCCTTGGCAGGCTCTGCCTTCATGCGGTCTCCCAGGGCATCTATCTCTTTCTGCCACTCGTAACCGTACTCAAATGCCTTGTCCGCCTCCTCCATCAGGGTGCAGCCGGAATGCACGAGCCCGCTCTGGGGCAGGTAGGAAATCCGCGCACCCTTCTCTGCGATGCGCTCGCCGGAGTCGCCCTTAATCAGTCCCGCCATCAGCTTGATAAGGGTGGACTTGCCGGCCCCGTTCGCGCCTGTCAGGGCCGCCTTGCTGCCCGCATGCAGGTTTATGGAAGCTTCCTTGAGGATGTCCCTGTCGCCGAACGCGAGG
>CACYDQ010000370.1 GCA_902773215.1 uncultured Spirochaetaceae bacterium
CTTACACAAGTTTTATTCTATATTAAACAGGCCCTGAACGCGGTTATACTTCCAGACCTTCACAATAGCTTCTTCTATACTGCCGGGAAGTTCCATCCCGACAATCCCGGCTGCGGTCAGGGACTGAGCCGCACCCGATCCAATCCTGCTCGCGACCACATAGCGGCAGTCGGCAAAACGCCTGACGCTCTCGTCCATCGCAGCCTTCATGTGGCTGCCGCCCATGCAGACCGGATTTGCATTCCGTTCCTCCAGCAGGTCGTAGCCCTCCTCGTCGTCCACTGTATACACGAAGAACTTCTCTGCCCTGCCGTAGTGCCGGTTCACCGTCTCACCGTCGGAACTCGCAACGGCGACCCGGTATTTGGAATGTTCCCCGTCAGCCATGCGAGAAGTTCTCCTTCACGCTTCCCGCCAAACCAGCATACAGGAGGCGGGAATACTCCGTCCGTCCCGGCACGCCCACGGCATCCGCGCGGCAGTGGTTGCAGTGCAGGAAAAGCTCTATGTGCTTTCCCGCCACCGCCCTCGCCGCGTGAATCTCGGTGCAGGTCGGAGCAGGCTCGTCCTTCAGCTTCGCCGTCGGAATCAGGGGTATGATGTTGTATCGCGATGCACCTGCCTGCGCCACGGTGCGGGCAATCTCCTCGATATGATTTCCGTTTATGCGGGGCACAAGCACCGTGTTCACCTTCACGGTTATGCCCGCCACAGCAATCTTCCGTATGCCCGCAAGCTGGTTCTCTATGAGAATCCGTGCCCCCTCTACGCCCTCTATCTTCCTCCCCTGCCAGATGATGTAATCGTTCAGCTGAGCCTCAATCTCCGGGCGGACGGCATTCACCGTGACGGTAAGAGTGTCCACCCCGGCGGCGATGACCTCATCTGCCCGCTCCGCAAGCAGGAGGCCGTTCGTGCTCATGCACTTGATGAGCTGGGGGAAGTCCTGCCCAACCAGGCGGAATGTCCGTATCGCATTGTCGCTCGCAAGCGTGTCCCCCGGCCCCGCGATGCCGCAGACCTTTATGTCCGGGCTTATCTCCAGTGCCTTGCGGACAATGCCCACGCTCTCTTCCGGACTGATTACCCTGCCGGTTACACCCGGGCGGTTTTCCGTCGTGTTCAGGCTCCGCTCGCAGAAGCGGCAGGCTATGTTGCATCCGGGGCAGACAGGAAGATGAATCCTGCCAGCCAGTGCCGGTCCCCTCGCAAAACAAGGGTGATTGCTCGCTATGTCCTTAAACGCTTTTGCCACGACCTGCTCCTTTTACATTAGCAAAACACTAGGTAATTAGTCCGAAATGAACGGGGCACAACGCCCCGTCAAAACGCCGTATCAGTCCGACTTAGTTTCCGCTGAACAGCGGGGTGCTCAGATACCTGTCTCCGGAATCGGGCAGCAGGACGACGATGTTCTTGCCCTTGTTCTCGGGGCGTTCCGCGATGATACGGGCGGCCTTGAGCGCGGCACCGGAAGAGATGCCGACGAGGATTCCCTCGCTCTGGGCAAACAGGCGGCCCTCGGTAAAGGCGTCGTCGTTCTCAATCGCAATAATCTCATCGTAGACCTTGGTGTTCAGAACGTCGGGGACGAATCCCGCACCGATTCCCTGAATCTTGTGCGCGCCCGCAGTTCCCTTGGAAAGGACGGGGCTGGTCGCAGGCTCAACCGCGATAATCTTGACGTTCGGATTCTTCTCCTTCAGGTACTCGCCCACGCCGGTCAGCGTTCCACCCGTGCCGACACCCGCGATAAAGAAGTCCACCTTGCCGTCGGTCTGCTCCCAGATTTCCGGTCCCGTCGTCTTCTTGTGGGCGGCGGGGTTGGCGGGGTTGACGAACTGTCCGGGGATAAAGCTGCCCGGCGTGGCGGCATGAAGTTCCTCTGCCTTTGCAATCGCTCCCTTCATACCCTTCGCGCCCTCGGTCAGGACAATCTCGGCACCGTAAGCCTTGAGCAGGTTGCGCCGCTCCACGCTCATCGTCTCGGGCAGGGTCAGGATGGCACGGTAGCCCTTGGCAGCGGCGACGGCGGCAAGCCCTATCCCCGTATTGCCGGAAGTCGGCTCTATTATAGTCGCCCCGGGTTTGAGCAGGCCCTTGGCCTCAGCGTCCTCAATCATCGCGAGGGCAATCCTGTCCTTGACGCTTCCCGCCGGGTTCAGGTACTCAAGCTTCGCAAGAATCGTCGCACCGGTAACGCCCGCCTTTTTGCTGTAGCCGTTCAGCTGCAGGAGGGGGGTCTTTCCAATCAATTCCAATGAACTCTGTTTGATGTCTGCCATAATCTGCTCCTATTTCTTCGATTTCTTCTATAGTATACTATTATTTTGCCGCCTTGAAGCCGTTCTCCAGGTCGGCGATGATGTCATCGATGTGCTCCGTTCCGATTGAAAGGCGAATCGTGCTCTGCGTGATTCCCTGATCGGCAAGCTCCTCATCGTTCAGCTGGCTGTGGGTCGTCGTCGCCGGGTGGATGACTAGGCTCTTCACGTCCGCGACATTCGCAAGCAGGCTGAAAATCTTCAGGTTGTCGATGAACTTCCATGCGGCATCCTTGCCGCCCTTGATCTCGAAGGTGAAGATCGAAGCCCCTCCGTTGGGGAAGTACTTCTGGTACAAGGCGTGGTCGGGATGGTCGGGAAGGGAGGGATGGTTCACCTTGGCGACCTGCGGGTGCTTGCTCAGGTACTCGACGACCTTCCTGGTGTTCTCCGCATGGCGGTCAAGCCTGAGAGAGAGGGTCTCCACTCCCTGCAGAAGGAGGAAGGCGTTGAAAGGAGAAATCGTCGCGCCCGTGTCGCGGAGCAAAATCGCGCGGATATAGGTGACGAATGCCGCGGGCCCGACCGCATCGTAGAAGGATACCCCGTGGTAGCTTGGGTTGGGGGCGGCGATGTTGGGATACTTGCCGCTCTTCTTCCAGTCGAACTTGCCGCTCTCAACTATGATGCCGCCGAGCGTCGTTCCATGGCCGCCGATGAACTTGGTCGCGGAGTGAACCACGATGTCAGCGCCGTGCTCGATAGGGCGGATGAGGTAGGGAGTGCCGAAGGTGTTGTCGATGACGAGAGGCAGGCCGTGCTTGTGGGCAATCTGCGCAATCGCATCGATGTCCGGGATGTCGGAGTTGGGGTTGCCCAAGGTCTCCAGGTAAATCGCCCGCGTGTTGTCCTTTATCGCGCCCTCGACCTCGGAAAGATTATGAGCGTCCACGAATGTCGTGCTGATTCCATACTGCGGGAGAGTGTGGGCCAGCAGGTTGTAGCTGCCGCCGTAAATCGTCTTCTGGGCGACGATGTGGCCACCGTTCGCGGCAAGGGCCTCTATCGTGTAGGTGATGGCGGCGGCACCGGAAGCGAGTGCGAGGGCCGCAGAACCTCCCTCAAGGGCGGCAATCCTCTTCTCAAGCACGTCCTGAGTGGAGTTCGTGAGCCTTCCGTAGATGTTCCCGGCATCGGCAAGGCCGAAGCGGTCGGCCGCATGCTTGCTGTTGTGGAAAACATAAGAAGTCGTCTGGTAAATCGGTACCGCGCGGGCATCGGTCGCAGGATCCGCGCTCTCCTGCCCTACGTGAAGCTGCAAAGTCTCGAACTTGTAATTGGCCATAA
>CACYDQ010000371.1 GCA_902773215.1 uncultured Spirochaetaceae bacterium
CCGGGATGAGACTCGAACTCACACGCTTTTTACGGCACTAGGACCTGAACCTAGCGTGTCTACCAATTCCACCATCCGGGCAAGTGATAATAGTATATAGAAAACGAGTGCTTTGGTCAAGCCCCTGAGGGCGGAATTTACGATTTTATGTTAAGAAGTGCGACAATCAGCCCTATGAGGACTATGATGCTGACGATCATCAGCCAGGTGGGAACGTCGCTCCCCGTTCCCTGCGGACGTCGGGCAGACCCTCCTGCTTTCTTCTCTTTTTTGGATTTCTTGGCTTTCTGTTTTTTGTCCCTAAGGAAGGAGGGGACCTGCCCCGGCCCGTAGATGTCCTCCTGGCTCATCGCATAGTGGCAGCGGGGGCATCCGTTCTTGAAGTCGTTCACGCTGCCCATGTAGCCGCAACTGGGGCAACGGACAGCGGCGAAGAACTTGCCGCAGTGAGGGCAGAAGCGGGCGTTGGCCGCCACTTCCTCACCGCAGTTCTCGCAAAAGTACTTGGGCTTTGTGCTTGACATTACTCTGTGCCGAGGTTATCGACGATGTAATTGTAAATGTACCAGATGCCGTCCCTTTGGCGCACGTAGTAGGTGTAGCGCTTCTTTTCGGTAAAAGTCCCGTTGTTGAAGAACTCCAGGACCTTGACGCTTCCGTCAGTCTGAGAGTAAGTCGTGTTCTCTATCTCGAACCTGTCCGGAATTGCCACGATGTCCCGCTCAATTCTGGTCTGCTTGAGACTGGACTTGAAGGCGAGAATCTGCTTGTTGCGTCCGTCCGCGCTCTCGGCGTTGTACCTGCGGCTACGGGCGGGATCGCGCTTAAGCATCTCTTCCACGTCCATATACAGGAAGTACTGGTCCCAGAGGCTCCTCTGGCGGGCAATAATCGTCTGCTCGACGACCTTGTCCGGGCTTATCGCTTCGGGCTGCAGGATGGCGGCGGTGGTCACGGCGACCGGAATCTCCGTGGAAGAGGCCGCGGTGGAGGAGGGGCGGATCTCAAGGCTCAGGCGGTTGGACGTGATATAGTCATAGCGGTTGGAGTAGAGCTCCGGATAGAACTTCATGTTGATGTAGTAGATGGAGGCATTGTTGATATTGATGAAGTCCTTGAGGTTCTCTACGAAGGAATACTCCTCTCCGGCCTCCAGCGCAATCTCGCGGAAGTAGACGGTCTGGTTGGTCGTCCGCTTCTTGAGCAGGCTGGAAGTCTCCTCGAGCTTGGTATTCTTTACGTCTACCGCATCGAAGTCTATGCTGAACCGCCTGTCATCGGCGAGCTTGAAGCGCAGGGTATCCGACCCGGTGTTCTTTATCGTTATGTGGATGTTGACGGGGTTGTCGCCGGCGTTCCCCGGGTAATACATGTTCTTATCATAGAATTTTATGGAAACCTTTGCATTCTCAGCGGCCTTTTCTTCCGCTTTCAGTGTACTTTCTACGGCGCATATCTGGGCAAGGACAGCTAAAGATGTTATAATGCCTACAAATGTCTTTTTCACGGCTAACTCCCGCCTGTTTTCAGGCACTGTTAAATTCTTCTATGTTCTCTTTATCGGTATCCTATGAAAAATAATTTATCAATAAATGGGCTTGCCTTGTCAAGCCTTCTCCGGGCTTATCCGCCCCTTGCCGAGGCTGTCTCCTCCGTATCCAACGGGACAGTTTCCCTTCCTGCCGATGTCAAGGGCCTCAAAGGCAGCCTCCCGCTTTTCTTTGTGGCGGATTATATAGAAAAAAATCTCGGAAACGCATCGAGCTCCGGACAAACGGATTATGTCATCGTAACCCCGGGGCAGAAGGAAGGAGACGAGTGCGAAAGCGACCTCGAGACCATCATGGGGGACAACGTCTCTATATATAAGCTTCCCTGGTGGGGAAACATGCCTTACAGGAGCGCTGCCTCGGGTTCCTCGGTCTTCGGGGAGCGGGCTGCGTTTCTTGCCCGCCTGTCAGTCAGGAACTCCACAGGAGAGCCTCCCCGTATCTTTATAGTTCCGCAGAGGGCATTTTTGACGCCTTTGCCCCCTCCCGAATACGAGCGGAAGCTTCTGAGGCGGCTGTCCAAGGGGCAGGCAATAGACACGGTAGCCCTCGCCAAGGATTTGATCGCATTGGGCTATGCCCGTGTTCCCCGCGTCACCGTGAAAGGGGAATTTGCCCTGCGCGGTGAGGTGCTGGACATCTTCATGCCCGGAGAAAAGTACGCGTACCGCATTCTCTTTGACTTCGACACAATTGAGCAAATCAAACCATTCAATCCGGAAACACAGGGAACAAGTCCAAAGGAAGCCTGTCCCGAGAACCTCGTTATCTACCCGATGAAGGAGGTCGTCTGGGATGACGAGCTGTGCGGAAAGCTTGAGAGTCTCCTCGAGAAGGAGGACAGGGAAGCCGTCTCTTCGGAAGACGACACGCTTAAGCGGGGGACCGGTGACGTTCACCTGCCTTTGACCGAGGAAGGGAAGAAGGAGATGGAACGGCTCCTGACCGAACTTTCCGTCAACCGATTCAGCGAGGGCGAGGAGCTTTTCTACGGAAGCATCTGGGACAAACAGTATAGTCTGACAGACTATATAATGGAAGAAACTATGGTTTTCTTCATGGATTATGATCGGCTCGTGAATGCAGTACAGATGCTGTCCAATGAGTATGCATCCGCCTACCGGCTTGCCCGGCAACGAATGCCCGTACTGCAACCGAAAAGCATGCTCCTCGATTTTAAAACAACCGTCCGTTACATACCGAACAGTATGTTTTTCCGTACTATCGAAAATGAACCGTCGCTGAAAGACTGTTCGCCGGAGTCAGGACGCGGGGAAATCGTCATTCCGAGCCAGGAATCGCAGAGTTTTTTTGGCAATATAAACTATCTGAAAGAGACCTTTACGTCGCTCCGGCAGGCGGGCTACCGGATTTTCGTCTTTGCAGATAACCCTAACCAGGCCCTGCGGGTGGGCGAGCTCCTGAAGGACTTCACGACGGAGGAAGGGGGCTTCCCCGTCAAGATTGAGGCGCTCTCTCTGACGGCGGGATTCTCCATCGAGGCAGAAAAAATTCTTGTCATCCAGGAGAACGAGATTTTTGGCCGCAGGAAGGCCGCCCCTGCATCCATCAGGCGTGCAAAGTCCCAGGTCATTGACAACTTTGTGGAGCTGAACCCCGGAGACTACGTCGTCCATGCAAACTACGGGATAGGCCTCTTTAAAGGCATAGAGCGGGTGAAGGCCATGGGGATGGAACGCGATTATATCAAGCTCGAGTATGCAGACCAGGACTTCATCTTCGTCCCCATTGAGCAAGTTAACATGGTTCAGCGTTACATCGGCAATGAGGGAGGGCACCCGCAGCTGGACCGCATCGGCAGCAAGAGCTGGAAGAACCGCAAGTCAAAAGTCCAGCAGAAAGTCGAGGAGATGGCGGAGAAGCTGATAGACCTCTATTCCAAGCGGCAGGCCTCGCGCGGATTCCCGTTCCCCAAGGACGGGGAGTGGCAGACGGCCTTTGAGGCTGCCTTTCCTTATGAGGATACGCCCGATCAGATGGAAGCAGCCCAGGAAATCAAGGCTGACATGGAGAAGCCCGTTCCGATGGACCGCTTGCTCTGCGGCGATGTCGGCTATGGCAAGACGGAGGTCGCAATGCGGGCGGCGTTCAAGGCGGTCATGGGGGGCAAGCAGGTCGCTTTCCTTGCGCCGACGACGATTCTTGCCGAGCAGCACTACGAGAGCTGCCTGGAAAGATTCAAGAACTTCCCTGTCCAGATAGCGATGCTCTCCCGCTTTGTCGCTCCAGCTGAGCAGAAGAAGGTCATTGCAGCCTTGGCAAAGGGGAAAGTGGACATCCTTGTCGGAACCCACAGAATCATACAGAAAGACATTGTGTACAAGGACCTGGGCCTTATGATAATCGATGAGGAGCAGAGGTTCGGGGTTAAGGACAAGGAGAAGCTTAAGACCCTCAAGACGAATATCGACAGCCTTGCGATGAGCGCGACCCCGATTCCGCGTACTCTGCACATGAGCCTCCTGAAGATACGCGATATGTCGCTCCTGACTACGCCGCCCCAGAACCGGCAGCCGATTGAAACCACTATAGAGTCTTACTCCGGAGACAAGATTGCCCAGGCAATCCGGCGGGAAGTGGAGCGGGGCGGGCAGGTCTTCTATCTGCACAACCGGGTGGAGACACTTTTAGAAACACGAATACAGCTGGAGAAGCTTGTCCCGGAGATGTTGATAGACGTGGCGCACGGGCAGATGTCCAGCGAGGAGCTGGACGACATCTTCCGCAGGTTCAAGATGGGGGGATTCCATGTCCTGGTCGCGACGACGATAATTGAGAACGGCATTGACATTCCCAATGTCAATACGATAATCATAGACCGGGCGGACATGTACGGTGTGAGCCAGCTGTATCAGCTGCGCGGACGGGTAGGGAGGAGCGACCGCAAAGCCTACGCATACCTCTTCTACCCGGAGAATAAGTCCCTGAGCGAAGTCGCGATGCGGCGGCTTCAGGTTATCAGCGACTTTACGGAGCTGGGCTCGGGCTTCAAGATAGCGATGAAGGACATGGAGATCCGGGGGGCGGGCAACCTTCTGGGCCGGGATCAGAGTGGAGAGGTCTGCGCAGTCGGCTTCGAGATGTACCTGCACCTGCTGAACGCTGCTATTGAGCGGCTGACCAGCAGTGGCTGGCAGGCTCCGGACGAGACTCTGATGGAGCTGGAGTATACAGGCTTTATCCCGGACCGCTATATATCCGATGCCCAGACCAAGATGGAGCTATATAAGAAGATTGCCGCCATAGGCACGCAAGGGGAGCTGGAGGCAGTATATGGGGAGCTGCAGGACAGGTTCGGGCCGATTCCGGATGAGGTATCAAGCCTGCTGAGCCTTGCCAAGATACGGATTCTCTGCCACAAACTGACCATCGTGTCCTTAATAGAAAGGAAAGAGACCGTACGGGTTGAATTCGGCAATGACGCGAAGATCAGCGTTGATAAGGTCCTGAGCTTGATAAAGCGGAACCCTGGCAGCGTCAGTCTGGACTCACAACACCCCAACCAGATCCTGCTCAAGACGAACTCAATCGACTTGAACACCAAGAGCGAGTTTATCAGGGAAAAGCTGGAACAATTGGTCGGCTAATACTGGCCGGTGGCTGATACAGGACGAAGGAAAAGCTAATCATCTGTCTCTGGGGGCTCGTCCCTCAGGGGCAGCAGGTTGTAGTAGATGTAATACCCATCAGAATTGCTGAACTTGTTATCGAAAAAGAAGATGATGTAGGAATCTTCCCCACATAAGGAATTCTCGTTCTCATCCTTAAAATTGTAAGCAAGATAGATATGCTTACCCTGCCAGTTTTCCCGGTAGCCATCTCTGATAGCATCTGCATAATATCCATTCTTGTTCGTCTCGGAGTAAAAACGCTCGCTTCGCACCCACGTTTCCGGTATAAGATAGTTTTCC
>CACYDQ010000372.1 GCA_902773215.1 uncultured Spirochaetaceae bacterium
CGACTACAGCTTCACGCCGGAGCTGGTCATCGTCACCGAGCCGATTTTCCGCCCGGCGGACAAGGAGCGGATTCTGGAGAACATCACCACGCTGGAATACGCCGCCGCCCCGAAGGTCGTCTTTGCGAGCGACCAGTGGGAGATAAACCAGGCCATCCTGAACGGAGGCGAGGAGATAACACTGCTGGTCGGAAGCACCAACGAGAAGGAGGCCGCGCTGGAAAAGGGCATACAGTTCCTGAACGGCACTTTCCCGATGAACGAGCGGCTCGTGTTCAACAGAACCTACTGCGGGTACCGGGGAAGCCTTACATTCACCGAGGACCTGTACGACAACCTGTAATGTAATCCCCGGAGGGGGATGAGGAGAAATATATGAAAAAAACACTTTTGTGCAAGGTTTTTGCTGTTGCGGCCCTCGCTGCCGCCAGTATTTCGTTGGTTTCATGCGGGAAGAAGAGTGCCGCGTCGGACTTCGTGTTCAAGATCGGGACGGCAAATTCCAGCCTCTGCGGTGCGCCGCTCCATGTCGCGATTGACCTGAACTTGTTCAAGGACGAGTTCGAGAAGGCGGGCCTCAAGTACGAGACAATCGAAATAGATTTGATGCAGGCAAGCTCCCTCGTCGTCGCGGGGAAGATAGACGGAACGCTCGGACTCGCCGGAGGCCTGCTCCCGCAGATTGACAACGGGCTTGAGATACAGTTCCTGAACGGACTGCACACGGGCTGCACCAAGTTCTACGTCAAGGCGGACTCGCCTTACCAGAGCATCGCCGACCTGAAGGGAAAGACAATCGGCCTCTGCGGCGTGCAGGATTCTTCCACCATCGTCTTCCAGCGGAAGTTCCATGACTACGGATACAAGTCATACGGGCAGGGGGCAGACTTCAAGATGGCCATCTACGGGCTGACCGACCTGCCGCTCGCGCTGGAGAACGGCGCGGTCGATGCCGTCGGCCTCCACGACCCGGTCGGATACCTTGCCGAAAAGAACTACGGCTTCAGGATGATACTCGACACGAGCGAGGACGAGAAATTCAGCCAGGAGTACTGCTGCATGACATTCGTCTCCTCCGAGATTGCAAAGAAGTACCCCGAGCACACTAAGGCCTTTATCCGCGCCATGCTCAAGGCCGCCGCATACGTGCAGGCGGAGCCGCGCTCGACGGCAGAGCTCCAGATTAAGAACGGCCATGTCTCGGGCGACGCGGACACCAACGCGGAGATGCTCGCCTCCTACAACTACACGCCGTCCGTCGGCCTCGCGCGGAAGACCCTCTTCAACGCGATTGATCAGGTTGTGGATATGGGCATCATGCAGAACGTCTCCGACAAGGAGAGCTTTGTGAGCGAGCATTTCGCGATTTTTGACGGCGTGCCGGACTCATATACCTATAGCAATGGGACGTATACGGAGTCTACGGTCACCGTCCTGACAAACAACTCAAAAAAGCTGTAGCGGTTTTTGCGCAGGCTAAGGAGAAGCACATGGATAAAAAAATAAAGCGGGTTATCATATACGCATTGCCTTTTGCGGCGGCGGCAGTCTCCGCGCTCTTATATTTTGCCGTTCCCGAGAGCGGGAAGCAAAAGCAGATGTCATCCCCTTATTACATGTGCTTCCTCCTTGCCGGGCTGCTGGTCCTCGCCGCCTGTGCCGTGGCGGGGCTGTTCGCCAAGGACTTCGGCAGGAAGATGCGGGGAATGTTCCCCTTCTACACGGGGCTGATACTCTTCCTCGCGTTCTTGAACACAATTGTGTCCAAGACGCGGCTGCTCCCGGTGCTCTACTTCCCGTCGCTCGACCGCGTTACCGGCCTTTTGTGGGAGCAGAAGCTCTTCCTGCTGAAGAACCTTGTGTTCTCGCTGGGCCTGCTCGCGCAGGGTTTCGCCTTCGGGCTTGTGACGGGCTTCTTCACGGGGCTGGCCCTGGGCTACAACAGGCACGTGGGTTACTGGCTCAACCCGGTGACCAAGTTCCTGGGGCCGGTGCCGACGACCGCATGGATTCCCCTGGCACTGAGCGTCTTTCCCACGACGCACGGCGCGAACGTCTTCCTGATTGCATTTGCAGTCTGGTTCCCCGTCACGCTGATGACGGCGAGCGGGATACAGAGCGTCAGCAAGGTTTTCTTTGAGGTCAGCGAGACTTTGGGCGCGGACACCTTCTTTAAGGTATTCCGGGTGGCGGTACCCGCGAGCCTGCCTCAGATTTTTCTGGGCTTGTTCTACGGAATCGTCTCGTCCTTCGCGACGCTGATGGCGGTGGAGATGAACGGGAATTCGGAGGGCATCGGCTGGTACATCAACTGGCAGAAGTCCGTCATGCAGTATGACGGCGTGTA
>CACYDQ010000373.1 GCA_902773215.1 uncultured Spirochaetaceae bacterium
ATGGTGATGTTGTTGGGATATTTGCATTCTTCTACCCGGACAATACCTGGACTTTCAGCACCGGCTTCAAAGCGGGGGATTCAACGTGTTATACTACTACTGCGACATCAACCTACTCCATCACATCCGGTGATTTCATGAGCGGTAAAATGAGCATGGTGTGGCCTGCGCAGTCGGGACAAGCTTCCCAGAACTTTAGCGGTGATGATCCCTACACAGGCGATGTCGTAATCACTGGCGGCAAGTTCTATCTGCATCCTTTCTATTATGCAACGGATAATCTTGCAGTAGGGGAGCAGCCTACACTTACAGTGCATAACAATGATCCGGACAACTGCTATTATACGTTCATAAAGGAGTAGCGGTCTCTTGTTCTCCGGCGGGTCAGGAAGGTAGCATTACGCTTCCTTCCTCCCTAATGCCTGCTTTCTGGAGACATTTCATTACTGTCCGTGCAGGATAGTGTTTGTGGAAACTTGGATAATATTTGAAGATAACGCATGGTGGAGAACGTATGCAATACAGGATTGCTGTTTTTGGCAGCCTTACGGGGACGATGCCCCGTTCTATTTGCTCCGCAGTTCCTGTGCAATCAGGGACAGCTTTTCCGACGCATCGGAAATTTCTTTCGTCGCCACTTTGAACTTGTCAGCATCGCCCGCAATCTGCTTGAGCGCAATCAGAATCTGCTCGCTTGCAATTGCCTGCTGGGAGATTATCGTCGTAATCTCGTCTGCGCTTCCTGCGGTAATCTCAGACGAGTTCTTTATGCTCGAGAACCTGCTTTCAAGGTTCTTTGCATTCTCCACACCCTCTTTAATTTTCTCGGTGCCGCTCTCGCTCATCAGAATGAGACTGTCGGAGCTTTTTTGAATCTCGCCAATGCTTTCCTTGATTTCCTTCGTTCCGTCAATGATACCGTCGGCAAGCCTGCGGATTTCCGTCGCGACAATGTGGAAATTGCGTCCGGCTTCCCCCGCGCTGCTCGCCTCAAGTTCGGCATTAAAAGCGATTATCTTTGCCTGATCTGCGACGGCGTTGATGAGCGTTACGATGTCCCAGATTTTCGCGATTTTGTCACCCAAAGCCTTAATTCCTTCAATCGTGGTTTTGTTTGCCTCGGCAATTTTCCCTAGCTGCTCAACATTTTTCTCAAGGTGCTGCACGCCGTCTGCTACGTCGTCCGAGGTTTTGCTGGCAAGGCTCGTAACGCCCTTTATCTTTTCCGAGATGTTTTCAGACAACGAGGTGTTGTCTTCCATCGTCGCGACGATTTCCTTTACCGTTGCGCTCTGGTTCTGTGCGGTCTCGGCATTTTTCTTAGAGGATTCCGTGAGCTCTTCCGTCTCGTCAATCAGGCGGTTGCTCGCGCTGGTAGCCTTGTTCATCATTGCCTGCAGCTTTGCGATGAACAGCACGAATATAGAAAACACAATCTCAAGCGCAATGCAGACAAACAGAAAGACAGAGCTCCCGCCCGATTTGCCCGAGCTGAGTGGAGCGGTCGCAATCAGATACCAGCCGTAGCTCGACAGGTAGCGGATGACACCGTATTCTTTCGCGTTGACCTTAAACGTGTGCTGCCCGTTTGAATTGCTTTCCAGATTGCGCGCCTCCCGCATCAGCGCATCAAAATCCTCGCTCCCCTCGTAGACCCTGTTTATCGACGCCTTTTCCAGCAGAAGACTTTTGTCCTGTGCGCCCGTAATCTCCTTCGCCTCGTTGAAAAAATACAGGTGTATTCCCTTGCCCAGCGTCTTGTAGCACTTGTTTATGAAGTTGTCCAGCTCAATGCCGGTTCCCGCCATGCCGATTGCCTTGCCGCCCTCGTCCCGCACGACCGCGTTGAGCCAGAGGCAGGTCATGTCCATCTCTGCGTTGTAATTTATGTTAAAATTATAAATGTCAGTTTCGTGAATCGTCATGTTGTACCAGTAATCATCCGGATTGTTCGGATCGATAACATAGGAGAACTTCATGTCGTTCCAGAACTCTTTGTCCACGTCGTTCGCCCAGAAGACCATGTGGGAAGAAAAAGCATCTTTATAACTCTGGATCTCGGCGAAAGCCCTTTCCTGGTTGTCGCTGTCGGCGGGATTTTTGAAGAATCGCACGATGGTCGGTGAAGACGCAAGCTTTTTGGTCAGGGCTATTTCCGGCTGAAGATAGTCCTCCATCATAATGCCCTTCTGGTTCACCTCTTCCCGCAGGACCTGCGTC
>CACYDQ010000374.1 GCA_902773215.1 uncultured Spirochaetaceae bacterium
ATATTGAAGTCTATGACCCCGTGCTCCATGTCGATGATTGAAAAGTCGAACCCGGCCTTGGCCATGACGTTCGTGACGTAGGCGGAGGGCATCTCCGCCCAGGTGCCTATTTGCAGCTTGTCCATATGCAGTCGTTTTACCCCGTTCTATTTCTTCTTGTTCTTTTCGTCCTGAAGGTGCTTGGCAACCTCGACAATCATATCTTCCTGCCCTGCGACGGCCTTGCGCCTCCCCAGTTCCATGAGGATGTCGCGGGCATCCACGCCGAAGCAGGCCGCCGCGTTCTGTACGTGATGCTTGAAGCCGGAGAACACGCCCGCCATCCCGTTCACGATGCTGATGTCGTCCAGACCCTTGTCCTGCTTCCACCAATGGGCGACGTATGCCTCGCTCGCGTCCATCATCTTGTAGAGGTCGGCGTTGCAGGGAATCCCCTCTTTCTTGAGCAGGGCGACGATTGCCTCCAGCTGGCAGTTGCCCGCTCCCGCGCCGAAGCCCCGTATCGTACCGTCTATGATCGTCGCCCCGCACTGTATCGCCGTGTATGTGTTGGCAACGGCAAGGCCCAGGTTGTTGTGGGCGTGGAAACCGATGCGGCACGTGAGCTTGCCTGACAGGAGGCTGAAAGTGTCCCTCACCATCTCCGGAGTGGAGGCCCCCGCGCTGTCCATCAGTATGACCCCGGCGGCACCGTAGGACTCCAGTTGCAGGGCCTGTTCAAGCAGTGTCTTGTCATCGGCGAGGTGGTACATCATCATCGCGCCGTAGACTTCCTTGCCCGCCTTGGCAAGATATTCGATGTGCTGGCGGGTGATGTTTGTCTCGGTGCAGTGGCAGCCTATCTTGAATAAATCGACCCCGGCCTCCACTGCGGGAACCAGGTCGTCGCGGATGGTACCGTAGCCGGGCATCATGTATGCGGCGAGCTTGGTCTCGTGCAGGTTCTCGCGGGCTATCCTGAGCATCTCGGAATCGGAGAGGAGGGAGAGCCCCACCTGCAGGGAGGATGCCCCCAGGCCGTTCCCGTGCCCCACGACAATCGCGTCCATGCCCGCGCCGTCCATCGCGCGGCAGTATTCCCGTATGTTCTCCTCCGTGTACTGGTGCTTTATGGCATGGCTGCCATCGCGGAGGGTCGCGTCAAAAATCTTAATTCCTTCCATCCCCATTGTTTCCGTAGCCCTTCTTGAGCGCGTATTCCGTTGCAATCTTGACGGCGGCACAGGTGATTATGTCCAGGTTCCCCGCGTATTTGGGCAGGTAGTCGCCGCCTCCCGTCACCTCCACGCTCAGGGTGACCCTGCCGTTCTCCAGGATGGGACCGAGGACAATATGAAAGCCGGGGACATAGCCCTGTATAATCTTTTCCATGTCAAAAGCCGCCCTCCGTATTTTGGACATGTCCGGCTTCTCGCAGAGTACATAGAGGGTATTGTGCATCGTGATGGGAGGCTCGGCGGGGTTCAGGTTTATCATCGCCTTGGTATGCGCAATTCCCGTGAAGTCGCGGAGCGCGTCCTTGGTCGTCTGCGTGAACTCGTCTATGTTGTTCCGCGTGCCCATCCCGGCGGAGGCGGAGGCAATCGTCGCGACCAGCTCCAGGTAGCTGATGTCATGCTGGACGCGGCTTATCGCGAGCGCGATGGGAATTATCGCCTGACCGCCGCAGGTAATCAGGTTCACGTTGTCTTGCCGGAGCCCTTCCTCCAGGTTCACGGCGGGGATACAGAATCCCCCTATATGGGCAGGTGTCAGGTCTATCGTAAATTTGCCGAGCCGCTTCAGTATCGGGGCGTTGTGCCGGTGGCCCTCGACCGACGTCGCGTCAAAGACCAGCTCGCAGCAGTCGGGGTGCTTCTCGATGTAGCTGACGGACTCCACGGACGTGGGGATGCCGAGGGCTTTCGCCCGCGCGATTCCTCGTGAGTCAGGTTTGTGTCCCGTGAAAACGCCGCACTCCAGCACCGGGGATTTCATCAGCTTGGCCAGAAGGTCGCTGCCGATGTTGCCGGTCCCGATTATGGCGGCTTTCATCTTGCCCATCGAAAAGCCCCGCCCTTCCTACAAATTAGCTTTGATGACGTCCGCCATCTTGTCAAGCATCGCGTCGTTCATGCCCGGATATACCCCCACCCAGAAGGTGTCGTTCATTATCCTGTCGGTGCAGTCCAGGCTGCCGGATACCCTGTATGCGCCGCTGCCCCGGATTGCGTCAAAGCAGGGGTGCTTGATCAGGTTGCCCGCAAAGAGCATCCGCGTCTGTATCTTGTTCTCCTCAAGGGCTCTGACCAGACGGAGCTTGCCCCCTGCTTCCTTGCAGGTAATCAGGAAGCCGAACCAGCTGGGATTGCTGTTCTGGGCCGGCTCGGGCAGGATAAGCTTGTCCTCCGTGCCGGACAGGGCATCGCGCAGGTACTGCCAGTTGTGCCGCCGCTTCTCCACGAAGGCGGGGAACTTCTCCAGCTGGGCGCATCCGATTGCCGCCTGAAGGTCGGTCGCCTTGAGGTTATAGCCTAAGTGGCTGTATACGTACTTGTGGTCGTATCCTGCGGGCAGCTGCCCGTACTGGCCGTCAAACCTGTGCCCGCAGGTGTTGTCCTTGCCGGACGGGCAGGAGCAGTCGCGCCCCCAGTCCCGCATGGAAAGGGCTATCTTGTGCAGGAGGGGGTCGGCCGTGTAGACCGCGCCGCCCTCGCCCATCGTCATGTGGTGCGGCGGGTAGAAGCTGGATGTGCCGATGTCGCCCCATGTTCCCGTCAGCTTGGTCTTGCCGCTGACCGTGTACTCGGAGCCGAGCGCGTCGCAGTTGTCCTCGACCAGCCAGAGCCCATGCGCGTCGCAGAAGGATTTGACCGCCTTTATGTCAAAGGGGTTGCCCAGGGTATGTGCTATCATCACGGCCTTGGTCCTGGGCGAGAGGGCTGCCTCAAGCCGGGACACGTCTATGTTGTACTGGGGAATCGTAACATCGACGAATACGGGGACGGCCCCGTAGTTCAGGATGGGAGTCACCGTCGTGGGGAAACCGCAGGCGACCGTTATCACCTCGTCTCCCCGCCTGACAGCCCGGTCCCCGAGCAGGGGGGATGTCAGCGTCATGAAAGCGAGCAGGTTGGCGGAGGAACCTGAATTGACGAGCAGCGTTGCGGGAACGCCGAGGTAGCGGGCGAATTCCTTCTCGAACTTTGCGCTGTAGCGTCCCTGGGTCAGCCAGAACTCAAGCGCGCTGTCCACAAGGTTGGTCATCTCCTTGTCATCGAACACGCGGGAGGCGTAGGGTATCCTGTCCCCGTCCGCATATTCTTTTCTCTGCATGAACTTCTCGTAATAGGCCCTGACGCTCTCCAGAATGGAAGCCCCGGCCTCTTCCTTGCTCATATTCTCAAACATATTTAATCTACCTGCCTCAAACCTGCCTCAAAAGAAGCGTCATAACCAGCGTACAGAGCGCGGCCGTCAGGAAAAGCATCGTGCCGCCTGCCGCGTAGCCGCGCAACATGCCGAAGGGCAGGTCATCCAGTCCCTGCCTGTCCCAGTCCGTCCTGCCACGGGCCAGATCCCTGTTCATATAAAAGACGAGGAAAAGCGACAGGCCGAGCAGGATTGGCGCAAGAGGGCTTATCCAGAGGAACTGCATCTTCATCGCGAAAAGTTCGTCTATGTCCTGAAGCCAGGGGCCGAACATGCCGCACGCCATCATGTGCTGCGCACCGTCCACGGAGAAGCTCTTTATCTTGCAAATCATATAGAAGAGGGCTGCAAGGCTCTCCAGGGCTATCGTTATCTTCTTGTCCTTTGCGATAAAAATCGTAAAGACAAGGAAAGGTGTCGCGTACAAAAGCCACTGGGGGTGCCAGAAGAGGAAGGCGAACATCGCGAAGTTTGCGAAGTTGGCATAACAGACTATCTGCGAGAACACGCCTTCCTTGCTCGGGGCTTCCTTTGCGAAGAAATAGATGTGTACGAAGAGAAGGATGAAAAGCACGGGGATTATCGGCAGGTCTGCCCCGCCATGCCCCAGCACGAGGTGGGGGTAGAGGACCCGGGCAATCAGCGAGTTCCGCGCCATGAATTCCACGTAGCCTGCCCCGTAGCCTTGGTTCAGCAGCATCGGCACGTTCAGTATGACGGCCATGACCGTCTTGAGCGCGGCCTTGAAAAAGTTCTTCTCGCGCAGGAGCAGCATCGGCATGAAGTAGAGCAGGGCAAAATACTTGAAGGTCACCGCGATGATAAAAAAGAGCATGAAGCGTTTGTCATGGCGGCGCAGGTAGCTCAAAAAACCGAGGAGCGCTATGCAGAGTGCGAAGATGTCGTACTGCCCGTGCGTGAACTGGCTCAAGAACCCGAGCGGGCATGCGATCCAGACAAGCTGGGCGATGCGGGACTTGCGCTCGGAAAAGCCCACCTCCATCATGATTTCCTTTATCAGGTATGAGGTCAAAAAGTAGCAGATGGCCGGCAGCAGCTTGAACCAGAGGTAGACCGGGTAGGGGTAGGACATCTCCGCGAAGGGAACGAGCGTCCTGCCGTATCCCAGTATGTAGAGGGGAATGTTCCAGATAGCAAAGAGAATGTACACCCCCGGCATGTAGATGTCATAGTAGCCAAGGTCTGCGTTCTTTTTGTAGAAATCCAGTATGTGCCCGTTCAGGAAGGTGAATGACGATCCCGCCGTGTTCAGTATGTCGCTGTGGTAGAAACAGGTGAAGCAGAGGACGGTTATAATGGCGAAAACGATTTTCTCCCAGAGAGAGACTTTCTGCTCCCCTTTCAGGCTGTAGCTTACGAAGAGGAATATCGAGACGACCCAGATGACGGCACAGGCGAGCAGGCCCGTGAAGAAAGGCGAGGAGCAGTAGTATCTGCGCACGAAGTCCACGCTCTTCCCCAGGAATGCGATGTCCCCGTCCTCAAAGCGGCTTCCGAAAAGCTTGAAGAAAACGTCGGTCAGCGGTTTGTAGACCCCGCCGTACAGGGCTGAGCGAACGGGAGGAACGAGCAGCACAAGGCACAGTGCTACGAGGAAGAGGCTTATATCGAAATAAAGGCGCAGGCCCCGGTTTGTCCGGTACTTCTCTATGACAGTTTTTTCCATAATTATATATAGTTCCCAGGCATCATGCCTTCTTGCCCTGCATCCAGACTTCCCAAAGGGCCCAGGGTGCCTGATGGTTGTGCCAGAGGTCAGTCAGCTCAATCTTGTCCTTGAGCATGTCCATCGGATGCCAGAAGCCAGTATGCTTGTAGGCGTGGAGCTGCCCGTCCGCGGCTATGGACTGGAGGGGCGCCCGCTCCCACATCATGTTGTCCGCATTGTCCCCGATGTAGTCCAGGGCCTTGTTCCCGCAGACAAAGAAGCCGCCGTTTATCCAGGAACCGCCCTCGACGGGCTTCTCCTGAAAGCCCTTCACGCTTCCGTCCGCCGCCATGTCCAGCGAGCCGAAGCGTCCTGCGGGCTGTATGGCGGTCAGGGTGACGAGCTTGCCCGAATCATAATGGGATTCCACGAGGGCCTTGACGTCTATGTCTCCGACCCCGTCCCCGTAGGTCATCATGAAATCCTCGCCCCCTATGTAGTCCTTCGCCCTCTTCAGCCTGCCCGCAGTCAGCGTGTTCTCGCCCGTGTAGAGGAGGGTTATCTTCCAGGGCTCGCTGCGCATCTTGTTAATCTGCACGTCGTTGTTGGACAGGTCTATCGTCATGTCGCTGTACCGTGAGTAGTAGTTCAGGAAGTAATCCTTTATGATATGTCCCTTGTAGCCCGTCAGCACGATGAAGTCATTATAGCCGAAAAAGCTGTATATCTTCATTATGTGCCAGAGGATGGGATAGCCTCCTATTTCGACCATCGGCTTGGGGATTTTCTGGGTCTCTTCCCCGAGCCGGGTTCCCTTGCCTCCTGCCAGAATCACGGTTTTCATTCGGCCAGTATAGCATAAACAAGGGGGGCTTTCAAGGCACTATTTTCATCAGCCTGTCCAGCTCCTGCCCTGCGCCCAGGGCGGAAAGAAGGGCATCCTCCCTTTCCTTCGAGCGGGCGGCTGCTTTCTGACCGTCCGCGCAGGTTCTTCCTTCATCCCTCTTTTTGACCGCGCGGATAAGCAGGTTTTTGGGCGTGTGGCTCATGTCGATGAACTCCAGCACCTGCACCCGGTAGCCTGCCTGTTCCAAGATCTCCGCGCGGACTGCGTCGGTGGCGAGGGCTGCCAGGCGCTCCCGGATTATCCCGTGTCGGGCAAGCGAGGCGAAGGGGCTTGCATCGGGCAGCCTGCCATTCTCCTGAAGCTGCGCGTTTATCTCATGCTGGCAGCAGGGGACGGAGAGGATGGCCGCTGCTCCCTGCCGTACCGCCCAGTTCAGCGCGTAGTCGGTCGCCGTGTCGCAGGCGTGCAGGGTTATCACCAGATCGGGCTTTGCCTCGTCGGAGTAGGCCGCTATGTCGCCGACCTGAAAGCGCAGGTTCGTGCAGCCTGACTCCTCCGCAAGCTTCTGGCAGCCGGCAATCACGTCCGCCTTCAGGTCCAGCCCGGTGATGTCAACGTCGATGTGGCGGATGGCGGTCAGGTAATGATGGACGGCGAATGTCAGGTAGGACTTGCCGCATCCGAAGTCGATGATACGGAGGGGGCGGTCCGGCGAGAAGCCTCTGCCGTCCGTTGCCAGCACGGTCAGCTCGTCCAGTATGTCGGCGATGTATTCCAGGAATCGGTTTATCTGCCGGAACTTATCGTATTTCTGTGCGACGACCTTTCCCTCCTTTGTCATTACGCCCAGGCGGACAAGGAAGGGGACGGGAACGTTTTCTTCTATTATATACTTCTTTTTCCTGTCCGCGCCGGAAGCGAAGCCGGACGGAACGGATTTCCCGAGCGGGCGGGAGAAGGTTCTCATCTCCCCGTGCCTGTTGGCAAGGATCGTGATTTCCGCGTCCTCTGTCCGTTCCGTTACCGTGCGGAACGTCTTGCCCGCATGCTCCTGCTTGAAGGCCGAAAGCTCCTCTTCGGTGAAAGATTTGCGGAAGGACTGCTTTTCGGTAAAGAGCTCCGCGTCGTAGGCAGCTCCGCCCCGGCCGGATGGCACGGCAGAAAGCGCCGCATCCGCCTTTCTCCAGATGCGGATCCGTATGTAGGGCCTGCCCAGAATTTCCGCAACGTTCTTTGCGGGCTTGGAAAAAACAATCGAAAGGGTCATGTGCCTACTCCCGCAGGGTCAGGGAAGGTTCCCTGAATATCACGAAATAGTCGTTGTCCCTGGCGTATATCGAATGGTAGCGGTTATCCGCCGCAAGCTCATAGCCGTCCAGGTCGGGCTGCCAGCCGGTGTACTTGTTTTCCTCTGCCTGCACTCCCAGGCCGTAGTCCTGAAGATAGAAGACGACGGCATGACCGCCCATGTTCTCAATCATCCGCGTCGCGACCGGGTATGTCCTTTCCAGCGTCTTGACGGCGAGCGTGAAGTCTATGTCGCTCAGCACGTGGATGCTTACATCCTCCTGATCCGGCGGGATGACCCGGGACAAATCCTCCAGCAGGAGGGTGACGCGGAAGTTCGTGTATTTCTTCTGGGAGGCATGGGCGTTCCCGTATGCGAAGGCATAGGCCATGCAGCTGTATGACAGGACAATCAGTACGGCACGGCAGGCGAACCGCATCGCGCGGAGGCGTTTCCGTGCCGCCTGCCCGCAGGACAGCCAGACGGCGACGCGGAGTGCCATGAGGGCGACGACAAAGCCGAAGGGGAACATGGACCGCGGCTCCAGCAGGGGACGGCCCATCACGAGGAAGGCCCCGTAAGAGAAGACCGTGGCGAACACGACGAGGAGGAGGGAGACGAAAGCCGTCAGCCATTTGTTTCTCCGGCTGGTCAGGCAGGAAGCCATCGTGAAGAGGGGGACGAGGATGATGGCGGACAGCTTGAGCGAGCTCGTGCCGTAGTCCTCCCAGATCTGTGACAGGTAGGCCCTGATGTTCGTGGGAAATGCGGCGAGGTTCAGGTTCTTGTCCACGTAGGAGTCGCCGACGGGCTGCACGTTGAAGAGGGCAAAAAATATCAGCAGGGCGAGCGCGTAGCAGGCGACCGCCGTCAGGGTGAAGCGCACGACCCGGCTCAGGGGCTGGTCCGTGCGGCACCACATGTCAAAGACGAAGAAGGAGCACGCGACGATGTATACCCCCGATGCCGCCTGATAGGACAGGCACATCAGGAAGAGACTGAGCAGGGAGACGAGCGCGAAGTGCACGAGCCTCCGCGTGAAGAGGAATGGCAGCACGCAGAAGAGCACCGACAGGGCCATGTAGGGCGAGTCGTAGCGGTAGGAGAGGTTCTCCAGGAAGTAGGGGAAGAGGACAAGCGGGACTGCCGCCACGTACAGCATCGGGGAAAGCTTCTCGCTGATCGCGCCGCTTGCCGCGCCTTTGTCCGCAGAATCCCGGGGCAGGAACACGCGGATGGTGACGAGGGCCGCCAGCGCCATCACGGCGAGGGCGATGAACTGGGTCAGCGGGGCTATGTCGAATATCCGGGGGCTGGTGTGGACGAATATCGAGAGGAAGTGCGAGACGTAGCGGTAGAAGTTCCGCCATGCCCGCGCGCCGGATATCGAGCGGTAGAGGTCGTCCGCCCCCCCGTAGAAGATGTCCGCCCGGATGACCGAAATCATCCCGAACGTATAGATG
>CACYDQ010000375.1 GCA_902773215.1 uncultured Spirochaetaceae bacterium
AGCAGCAGCTCCGTCTCGGTGTCGATGGAACTGGTTGCCTCGTCCAGAATCAGTATCCGCGGGTCGGCGAGCAGGGCACGGGCAAACGAGATGAGTTGCCTCTGCCCCACGCTGAGCCTTGTTCCCCGCTCGTTGACCTCGGTCTGGTAGCCGTTCTCCAGCTGCATGATGAAGTCGTGGGCGCAGACTGTCCTGGCCGCCTGCATCACCTGCTCGTCGCTCGCCTCCATGTTCCCGTAGCGGATGTTGTCCATTATCGTTCCCTTGAAGATGAAACTGTCCTGCATCATCACCCCCATCTGGGTGCGGAGCGAGCGTATCGTCACGTCCTGAAGGTCATGCCCGTCCACGAGGACTTGCCCGGATTCCGGGTTATAGAAGCGGCTCAGGAGGTTTACGATGGTGGACTTGCCCGCCCCGGTCGGGCCGACGATGGCGACGGACTCTCCCGGCTCAATGCAGAAGCTGATGTCGTCCAGCACGCGGATGCCGTCGTCGTAAGAGAAACATACGTTCTTGTATTCCACCTTGCCGGTCACCGGCGGCAGGACAGCCGCTCCTTCCCGGTCAGTTATCTTGACCGGCTCGTCAATCGTCTCGAAAATCCGCTCCACGTAGGAGACCGCGGTCAGCAGGTTGTTGATGAAGTCCGCGAGGGTCGTGATTGGCTGCCAGAAACGGCTGATGTAGGCCGTGAAGGCAACGAGGGTTCCGACCGTCACCCCGGAGAATCCCGTCATGATCCAGCGGACACCGAGAACAAGGGCCGCCACGTTCGTCGCTGTCGAAATCAGCTGAACGAATGGCCCCATCAGGAAGGAGACCGTGACCGCATGCATCCAGGCCTTGCGGTAGGAGGCCGACAAGTTGTCGAAAATCCTGATGTTCTCCTCCTCGCGGACGAAGGACTGGGTGACGCGGATGCCGTTGATGCTTTCCGAGATGTAGGCGTTCAGGTTGGACTGCTTGTTGCTCTGGACCCGCCATGCCTTGCGCTGGTGCTTCTTGAGGATGAACACGTAGGCGATGAAGACCGGCAGGCCGCAGAGGACGACGAGGGTCAGCGGCAGGTTTATCGTGAACATGAAGATGATAATGAAAATCAGAGAGCAGAGATCGGTGACCGTGTTGACCAGGCCGTTGCTGAGCACGTCGGAGAGGTTGTTCACGTAGTTGACGATCCTCACCTGTATCTTGCCGTGCGGCCTGGAGTCAAAGTAGCTGAAGGGCAGCTTGAGCACGTGGGTGAACAAGTCCGTCCGCAGGTCGTGCACGATGCCCTGCCCGATTTTGGTCATGATGCTTATCTTGACCTTGAGCGCGAGTGCCGTGAACGCCGAGATGCCGAGCGTCGCTAGGGCGAGCATGACAATCCTTCGGAAGTCCTTGCCCGGAATGCACTCGTCCATCACGATTTTGAGGAAGTAGGGGTAGAGCATCCCCAGAGCCGCCGTCAGCAGCATCAAAAGGATGATGAAAGTCATTGCCCCGGCGTGGGGCTTGACGTACTTGCCCAGCCGCCTGAGCTGGCCGAAGTCGTAGCTGTCTTCAAGGTCTTCGTCTATGTCGTACCTGTTACGTGCCATCAGTTTTTCCCCCTGTCAAAGCCATCATACCCGTCGAATGAACCAATGAGCGGGTCGTTCCCGCTTTCCTCTGCCTGCTCGAACTCCCCGTACTGGTGGTGGAACACCGAGGCGTAGTAGCCTCCGGCCCTGACCAGCTCGTCGTGCGTACCCCGCTCGATTATCCTGCCTTCCTGCATGACGAGAATCTGGTCGCAGTCCTTGACGCTTGAGATGCGGTAGGCGATGACGAAGAGCGTCCTGCTCTCCGCCACGCTCTTGAGGGAGCCCTGGATCTGGGTTTCGGTCTCCATATCGACCGCGCTCGTAGTGTCGTCCAGGATGATGATCGGCGGGTCCTTGAGCAGGGCGCGGGCAAGCGATATGCGCTGCTTCTGGCCGCCCGAGAGCCCGACTCCCCGCTCGCCGACCATCGTGTCGTAGCCCTCGCTCATCTTGCGGATGAAGCCGTCCGCGTCGGCGAGCTTGGCCGCCTGCTCCACCTTCTCGAAGGGGCAGTTCGGGTCGCCGTAAGCTATGTTCCCTTCTATCGTGTCGCTGAAGAGGAACACGTCCTGCATGGCCATGCCGATATTCGCCCTCAGGTTCCGCATGTCCATCTGCCTCACGTCCGTGCCGTCCACGAGGACGGAACCTGAGGACACGTCGTAGAAGCGGCAGAGCAGGTTCATCACCGTCGTCTTGCCGCTGCCGGTGCCACCGATTATCCCGATGGAATGGCCCTTCTGCACCGAGAAGGAGACGTCGTGCAGGATTTCCTCTCCGTCGGCCTTGTAGCTTACGTGGTCGAATTCCACGTTGCCGTCGATGTGGCTTTTGACGACGGGGCTTGCGGGCAGCTTGATGTCCGGCTCCACCTCATAGGTCTTGTAAATCTTGTCAACTGAGGCCTTGAAGCGCATCGCATCGTTGATCAGCCATCCGAGCATGCGGAGGGGGTTTGTCAACATCCAGAGGTAGCCGTTGACCGTGACGAAGTTGCCCAGGGTCATCTCGCCACGTATCGTCAGCCAGCCGCCGTATATCATCAGGATGACGTTGACGACCGTCCCCAGGAACTCAAAGATGGGAACGTATTTCTGCCAGATCTTGGAGGCCGCGATCTCGCTCGTGCGGAAGGCCTCGTTCTCCTTCTCGAACCTGTTCAGCTCAAAGGCTTCCTTGGCGAATGCCTTGACGACCCGGTTTGCCGCGATGTTCTCCTGCACGTAGGCGTTCAGGCTGGAGAAGCACTGGCGCACGACGGAGAAGGCCGGGCCCACCGCCCGCATCTGCTTGTAGACGAAGAAGGCGCTGATGGGAAGGACGGCGACGAACATCAGGGCCAGCTTGACGTTGACGAAGAAAATCATGATAACCGCCGAGACGAGCCATATCGTGTTGCGGAAGATGTTCATGATGACGAAGGCGACGAAGTGGCGGACCGCATCCATGTCACCCGTCTGCCGGGACATCAGGTCGCCGGTCCGGTTCTTGTTGTAGAAGGCGAAGTCCTCCCTGAGCAGCTTGCGGTAGACCGCATCCCTCATGTCAAAGAGAACCCCCTGGCTTGCCCGCTCGATGAGGAGGAGGGCGAAGTACTGGAAGGACTCGCGGAAGAGGCAGACTCCCAGCAGAACCGCCATGCACACGGGGAGCAGCTGGTACTGGCCGCCGACAATCACGTTGTCCACGACGTAGCCCGAGACCTTCGGGTTTATGACCGCCATGGCGGAGACGACCGTAATGATGATGAGGCCGACTGTCATCTTGCCTCTCTGTTTCTTAAGAAAACCATTGAACCAAGAAAGTGATGTCATAGCCCCACATATTGCCTTATAACTAAAAAAAGTCAAGTGGATTTGGAAATTAAAGTAAGTAAAAAACAGTTTTTTAATATCATTGAGGTAAAATTCGTCCGTGAAGCCCTGCGGCCATAAAAAAACGCCCCGGTTAAGGGGCGTTCTGTTCGTGTGCTCGTTTATCCTACCGCGCGTACTCAATGATGCGTGTCTCGCGAATCATCGTTATCTTGATTCTGCCGGGATACTGCAAGTCATCTTCAATCTGCTTGGCGATGGACTTTGCAAGCTCCTTGACCTGCTCGTCGGCAATCTTCTCGTTGTTGACGAGTATGCGGAGCTCACGGCCGGCCTGAATGGCGTAGGCCTGCTCAACCCCGTCGAACCTGCGGGCGGTCGCCTCAAGGTTCTCCAGCCTCTTGACGTAGTTGTCCACGGTCTCGCGCCTGGC
>CACYDQ010000376.1 GCA_902773215.1 uncultured Spirochaetaceae bacterium
AAAGGCGGAAGCGGCGCAAAGAATGGCCGCGACTCAAACCCGAAGCATTTGGGAGTCAAAGTGTATGGCGGACAGCTGATTACGGCTGGCTCAATCATCGTGAAGCAGCGCGGAACACCGATTCATCCGGGCGACAACGTGAAGAGGGCCGGTGACGACAGCCTCTTCGCGACCGCGGACGGAAAGGTCGTGTTCGGCGAGAGGAGGAACCGCAAGGTCGTCTCCGTGGAGCCGATGGCCGTGGAATCCGTCTACATCGGAAGGAACGAGCCCAAGCTTGTTCCCGCCAAGGCGTAGTTTTCGCAAGCCTTTTGTTTTTGACTGCCCGGTCTGGTTTTCCAAGCCGGGCATTTTTTTTGCCGGATACGTAAGGAGGTGTTTTATGGTAGATTTTGCTGACGAGGCGGTGATAACCGTCATCTCGGGGAAGGGGGGCAACGGCTGCGTCTCCTTCCGCCGGGAGAAGTACATCCCCAACGGCGGGCCCAACGGCGGGGACGGCGGGCGGGGCGGCGACGTCGTCTTTACCGTGCGCCGGAACCTGCGCACCCTTGCCCACCTGCGCTTTCATCCTATCTTCAAGGCAAAGAACGGGCAGGACGGTATGAGCTGGAACAAGTACGGCAAGGACGGGGAGGACGTGGTCATTCCGGTTCCCCCCGGTACGATACTCAGGGACGCGGAGTCCGGCGAGATAATTAGGGACTTCAAGGACGACGAGGACGGGACGACGCTCGTGTTCCTGCACGGCGGCAAAGGGGGCTGGGGCAACGTGCACTTCAAGAGCAGCACCAACCAGGCCCCCCGCTACGCGCACAAGGGCACGCCGGGAGAGGAGAAGAAGCTCAAGGTGGAGCTTTCCGTCATGGCGGACATCGGGCTTGTCGGCTTTCCCAATGCGGGAAAGTCCAGCCTTTTGGACTACTTTACGAATGCCCGGCCAAAGATAGCCCCTTATCCCTTCACGACCAAGGTTCCGAACCTGGGCGTGCTGCACGTGGACGAGAACAACGATATCATCATCGCGGACATCCCCGGCATCATCGAGGGCGCGTCCGAGGGGGCGGGGCTGGGGATCCGCTTCCTCAAGCATATCTCGCGGACGGCTGGCCTGCTCTTTATGATTGACTGCTCGGACGAAAAAAGCCTTTCCGCCTACGACGCGCTCGTCAAGGAGCTGTACAGCTACGGGGAGGGCCTTGCCGAGAAGCCCCGGATTGTCCTCTGCAATAAGATTGACCTGGAGGGCGCGCCCGACATGGCGCAGCGGGTCAAGGAGGGAATCCTCGCGGAGGGGGAGGACGTGAACGTCATTCCCGTCTCCGTCATGGCGCGGACGAACATGGGGGCGGCCAGGAAGGCGATAATCGAGCTTGTCGAGAAGATGGAGCGGACGCACGCGCCGGGCCGGAACCATGCCGGGGACTCCGCGGACCGGGGCGAGAAGCATTCCAGCTTTTTGGAGACCCGCTCGGTGGACGAGAGCATGGAAGTTCAGTATCCGGGAGCCCTGCCTGAACAGGAGGCGTGATGAAGATTGCGGTTCTGGGGGGCAGCTTTAACCCCATTCACATAGGTCACCTCGCCCTCGCCGATGAGCTGTGCGCGGCCTTGGGCTACGACCGGGTCCTCTTTATCCCGACCTGCAAGGCCCCCCACAAGGAGGCCCGGGACATTGTGAGCGCGGAGGACCGGCTCCAGATGGTGCGCCTGGCCTGCGAAGGAGACGAACGGTTCCAGGCGGAGCCGTGCGAGATAGAGCGGGGAGGTGTCTCCTATACCTGGGACACGGTCTGCTACCTTGAGCAGAAGTATGCCGGCCTCCTGGAGGGCAGGATTGGCCTTGTCATGGGGGACGACCTTTTGCCGGGCTTCCACCTCTGGAGGAACGCGGAAGGGCTTTCCCGGAAGTGCCAGCTGATTCTGGCCCGGAGGCCTATGACGATTGAGTCCGCGTCCCATGCGAACAAGCCGCACGGGGCATACGCGCAGGCGGATTTTGCGTCTAACCTGGACTATGACTTTGCGGAGGATCCTTTGTTTGCGGGGGCGGTCAGGATGTCGAACGCCGTCCTGCCGCTGAGCTCCACGGACATCAGGACGCGGGCGCATGAGGGCGGGGGCTTCAAGTACCTTGTTCCTGCCGCCGTTTTCCGTTATATTATGGAAAGAAGGCTTTATACTCATGGAAATAACTAAGGATTTGATAGACAGGGTGAGCGCGTTCGCACGGGCTGCCGAGAAGAAGGAGCGCTGGGAGCACAGCCTGAGGGTTGCCGCGACCGCCGAGCTCATGTGCAATATGTTCGGCGTGGATCCTGCCAAGGGCTACCTGGCGGGAATCGCGCATGACATGTGCAAGGATCTGGAGGACACGGAGCTGCTGGCCCTTGCCGCAAAAGACCAGCAGCCGATTTCCGAGGTGGAGAAGAAGAAGCCCGCCCTCCTGCACGGCAGGGCCGCGGCGATGAAGCTTGAGAGCGACTTCGGGGTGAAGGACGCGGACATCATACAGGCGGTCTCCCGCCACACGATGGGCGGGGCCAGCCTCTGCCCCCTCGCCAAGATTATCTATGCGGCGGACAAGATTGAGCCGGGCCGTCCCCAGTCCACGCAGGAGTACCGGGACGCGCTCTTTGCCAAGAGCCTTGACGCGCTGACGCTTGCCGTCCTGGAGGAGAACATGCAGTACCTGGAGTCCAGGGGCAAGAAGGTCGCCGACGTGAGCATTCGCTTCCGCGAGAGCCTGAGGCGGGACATTACCCGCGACGCGCAGATGGCGGCGGGCATGGCGGGGGGCTTCTAGGGATGGGCCTGAGCCGGGAGCAGAAGAGCTTCGCGTTCATCCTGTTTATCCTGATAATCATCGTCATGGTCATCGTCAGGGTAGCGATGTCCTTGGTGAGGGATCCCGTTGCGGACAAGCTCAAGAAGGATCAGGTCGTCAAAGTCCTCTTCGTTATCCGGGGCAAGGACGGTAGTGCGCTGTGTTCCGACGTGTTCCTCTATTATCCTGAGTCCAAGAAGGGCGCCATTATGGATATTCCCGGCAACACCGGCTCCATCTGGAAGAGCCTGGGGAGGGTGGACCGGATAGACGTGATTTACCGCGACCGGGGAATGAACGCATACATTGACGAGATAGAGGATCTTCTCGGGCTTGAGGTGCCTTTCTCCATCGCAATAGGTGAGGAGGAATTCGGTCATGTGGCGGACTATCTGGGAGGGCTCCCGGTTTTTATCCCGGAGCCGGTCGATATGTCTGACGGTGCGGGCGGAAGGTGGCTTTTGCCTGGCGGTTCCGTCAACCTGGACGGCGAGAAGCTCAAGGACTACATGGAATACATGCTGGACGATGAGGACGAGCTTGCCAGGGACGCGAGGCGGCTGGCCACGTTCACCTCGTTCCTGACCGCATTGAAGAACCACCGGTCTGACATTTTGGACAAGGATAATTTTCATTATTACTCCTCCTGCATGGAGAGCAACGTGGACGAGGTCGGTCTCTACGATCTTCTGGAGCTGCTGACGGACTTTGACGTCAATTTCCTGACGACCCAGTCCGTGCTGGGCAGCGAGAGGCTTGTGGACGGGAAGAAGCTTATCTTTCCTTTCCTGAACGGCCAGCTGGTCAAGGATGTCGTCAAGCAGAAGGTCCGCATGTTGATTACCAGCGACAACCAGGACAACAGGCGTGTCTATGTGGTGGAGGTGCTGAACGGGACCTACCAGCAGGGACTTGCCCGCAATGCTTCTATTCTCCTTGAGAATGCGGGCTACAACATCCTGCGGGTTGGGAACGCGGACAGGATGGATTATGAGCATACGGTCATAATCAACCATATAGGCAATGAGGCGGCTGCGAGGACGCTCGGTGACTTCATAAGCTGCTATAACATGATAGATGAGGAGATTGATTTGGGTGACGACAGCACCGAGGACGTGGATTTCACTCTCGTCCTGGGCGGTGACTGGGATGGTCGCTATGTGCGCGGTGGTTTCGGCAAGGAAGAGGCCGAGGCCAAGGACTAAAATGAATGC
>CACYDQ010000377.1 GCA_902773215.1 uncultured Spirochaetaceae bacterium
GCTGGGCAAGGACACGGCTGCCGTCGAGGCCACGATAACCCACGTCAAGGACAGGCCGGGCCACGATGCCCGCTATGCGATAGACTGTGGCAAGATAAAGAAGGAGCTGGGCTGGGAGCGCAAGATGACCTTCGAGCAGGGGCTTCTGATGACGGTCAGGTGGTACCTTTCCAACAAGGGCTGGATGGACCGCATCCTGTCCGGCGAGTACAGGAACTGGATAGAAAAGAACTATTCCACGAGATAACATGGAAACGGCCAGGAACACCAAGCTCATCCGCAGTGCCTTCACCGCCCTGTTCACGGCATTGATCTGCTTGGGGACATTCATCTCTCATCCCCTGCCGGGCGGAGTTTCCATAAGCGTGCAGAACATGTTCGCGGCCCTCTCGGGGCTTGTGCTCGGGGGCTTGCAGGGTGCGGGGGCGGTCGGCCTTTTCCTCGTGCTGGGGGTCGCAGGACTGCCAGTGTTCTCGGGGCTCCGGGGAGGCCTTGCCGTCATACAGGGACCGACAGGCGGATACCTGATCGGATACTTTCTCGGCGCGCTCGTCGGCGGCATTATCATCGGATCCCCGATCAAGAACGAAAAAAAAAGAGTGCCGTTCATCATCAAGGCCGTCATCGCAACCATCGTTGCCTTTGCCCTGCAGTACGCGGCTGGTATTCCTTGGTTCATGGCCGTTATGGATGCAACTGGCAAGGGTATGTCATTCTCAGAAGTCCTTTCCCACAGCCTGGTTCCCTTCATTCCCGGCGACATCATCAAGATGATTCTCTCGTTCATGCTCGCCCTTGTCCTGCGCCCCGTTGCCGCCCGCCAGCTCTACCCCGATGACGATAAGGAAGCCGAGGAAATCCTGAGGCGGCTGGAAAAGCGGAGACACTAGTATGGAATATAAGACACGGCAGCAGGACTTGCTGATAGACTTTCTCAGGAAGGCAGGTCACAAGCACTTCACTGCACTTGAGCTTTCCGAGCACTTCAAGGATATGGGAATGGGCAAGGCAACCGTCTACCGGCAGCTGGAGAAGCTGGTAGACAGCGGTGCCGTCAACAAGTTCTTCACGGGCGAGAATTCCGCCGCATGCTTCGAGTTCGTCGGCGGCGAGCACGAGGAGAACGGCTGCTTCCACTGCCGCTGCGAGGTCTGCGGCAAGCTGATTCACTTGCACTGCGACGAGATCTCGCAGGTGAAGGACCACATAGAGAAGGAACACGGCTTCGAGCTGAACCCTTACCGGACGGTCTTCTACGGGGTCTGCGCCGACTGCCGGGACAAGCAGCCCGTCACCCCGCAGTCCTAACAGTTTTTTCTCTTGCATTGCGGTAAAAATATGTTACAATTGAGGCGGGATTCTAATAAAGGATTCTAAATACAACGAGGTGGAATTCTTATGGACAACAATATCAATCAGAACGACATAAACAACGTTCTCAACAATATAATGAAGAAGAAAATCATCATCATAGATGATGACCCGCTCGTGCTCAAGACGATCCGGGAATACCTGAAGGACGATTTCGATGTCGCCATCGCCAAGGGCGGGTCCACTGCATACCGCTACTTGGAGCAGCACCACGTGGATCTGGTCATCATAGACTTCGAGATGCCCGGCGAGAAGGGAGATTCCGTCCTGCTGAACATCCGTAAGCTTCCATACGCGGCGAAAGCGGCTGCGATATTCCTGACGGGGGCGGCGGATACCAAGACCGTCATGGAAATCCTCAAGACAAAGCCCCAGGGATACCTCGTCAAGCCTGTCTCCAAGGAAAAGCTCCTGGAAAAGGTTCACGAAGTCCTGCACAAAAGCATAGTGTAAAAATATTCCTTGTAGACTGGTAAAAACGTGATATAATAGGTTTTATGGAAGAAATGCCCTATATCACGGATTTGATCAGCGTCGATGTCCTTCAGAAAATACAGGATGCCTTTTCCAACATGGTCGGCATGGCAGCTGTCATCACCGACTCGGACGGGCATCCGGTCACCAAGCCGACCAACTACAGCGATTACTGCTGGAAGTACACACGCCAGACCAAGCGGGGCAAGGCACGCTGCGAGCAGTGCGACAAGTACGGCGCCCTGATGACCCACGACACGGGCAAACCCACCTTCTATACCTGCCATTCAGGTCTCATCGACTTCACCGCCCCTATCGTCGCGGACGGCAAGATTATCGGCTCCTTCACCGGCGGCCAGGTGCTGACCCTGCCCCCCAACAAGGAGACCGTCAAAAAGGTCGCTGACGCCATCCACGTGGACTTCGACGAGTACTGGGCGGCGGCCCAGAAAATCAAGGTCGTCTCCCAGAAGCGGATCAACAGCGCGACCCAGTTCCTCTACACGATTTCTTCCGTCATCTCCGACATGGCTTTGGGTAAGTACAACGCGATAAAGTCCGCCGATGCCATAGAGAAGGCGTCAAAAGAGATTGAGCGGGCGGCTCAGATGAAAACGGACTTCCTCGCCAACATGAGCCACGAGATCCGCACCCCGATGAACGCGGTGATCGGTATGGCGGAGATGGCCCTGAGAGAAGATATCCCCGATGCGGCCCGCTCCTACATCAAGCAGATAAAGTCCAGTGGCCGCGCCCTGCTTTCTATTATCAACGACATCCTTGACTTCTCCAAGATTGAGTCCGGCAAGATGGACGTCATCCCGGCGGAATACGATTCCATGTCGCTGTTCAATGACGTAGCCAACATCATCATGACCCGGCTCGTGGACAAGGACGTGTCCTTTGACCTGGACATAGCCCCGGAGCTTCCCGTCCTGCTTTTCGGCGACAACATCCGCATCCGGCAGATACTGATAAACCTCGCGAACAACGCGGTCAAATTCACCAACCAGGGCTA
>CACYDQ010000378.1 GCA_902773215.1 uncultured Spirochaetaceae bacterium
CCTCTACGTCGGCATGTTCGCGGACTTCTCCCGCTACTGGATGACGATGGTCGATTCCATCGCAATCACCCGCCTGACCGAGAAGTACTATCCCTCCGTGGGATTCTCCGCTCTCGCCTACGCGGACGGCCAGCCGGTCATGGCCGAGGCCTTCACGCGCATCAAGATGGCGTAAGGAGGGCGGCCCGTGACTGAAAAGAAGCTCGTGAGGGCAACCATGAAGGAAACCCTCATGTCGGACCTGGGCCGCCTTGAGCGGGGCAGGTCATACGAGATACCGGAGGACAGGCTCGCCGCCTGGGAGAAGGCGGGGCTTGTCGAGAAGGGCGGGGAGGAGTCCAAGGGGGAGGAATCTTCCAAGGAATCTGCCGAGCCCAAGAAGAAAAAGAAGCTCGCCAAGGGCGGGAAGGAATAGCGGAAGATGGCGTACATAACGGTGGAAATGCTTGAGGAGTTCGCGGGGAAGTTCCCCGAGGACGGCGCGGCCATGCCCGCCGTGTACGCCTCCGCCGCCACGGATGCCGTCGCCCGCTACCTGGGCTACGACCCCGAGCTGAGGGAATACACGGTAAGGGCATGGGGGGACGGTACGGACAGCATCGCGCTCCCCGCCCCCGTCGCGTCCCTGATTTCCGTCCGCGTCAACGGGCGGGAGCAGGAGCCGGAAGGATGGGAATGGAAGAAGAACTACCTTTCCCACCGGCTCGCGAGCGGGCAGCTTGAGCTGTTCGACTCCGGCACCAGGCTGGAGATTTCCTTCATGGGAGGCTACGCCCCCGTGCCGGGAAAGATTGTCACCACCGCCCTGCAGCTCGCCAACCTCTACTGGGAGAGCGCTGGCGGGAACCTTGCCGTGGCGAGCACGGCTTTCGCGGACACGGGGACGCGGGTGTTCAACAATTTCAAGGAAGACCGCTTCCTTGAGCAGGTGAACGCATGGAGGATTTATAATGCCTAGCGTCCAGATGGTCAGCATACAGGCGGACGTTGACGAGGTGCAGAAAGCCCTCAAAGGCACCGCCAAGAGCATGAAGTCCATCAAGAAGCAGGTACTGGGCGCGGCAGGGCGCGGGGCCGCGAAGACAATCAAGAAAGCGATAACGTCCACGACGACGAAGCGGACGGGGGAACTTTCCAAGGCATACGGCTACAAGGTAAAGAAGGACGGCTCGTCCGTCTCCGTATGGCCGAAGGACAAGGCCGTGCAGGCGAACAATCATCTTGTCCTCGCCAAGGCCGCCGTCCTGTCATACGGCTACAACGCGGGGGCTGGCAGGAAAGGCCCGCACGTTACGGCCCGGAACTTCGTGCAGGCAGGGCAGACATACGTGGAGTCCGGCGGCTACGAGGCGGAGTTCCAGAAAATCGTTGACAAAGAGCTGAAGAAATACTGGGGGTAGGATTTGGAAGAGGCATTCAACGCCCTGAAGGACTTCATAGAAAAGAAGCTGCCGGAACGGCTCGCTGGGCTTTCCGACGGCGATACACCCCTGCTTCCCCCGGCGAAAATCGTGTTTGGGGTGGTGGACGTTTCCCGCTCCGACGTGAAATGCACGTGCGCAATCCTGCCCGGCAAGACCGAGGAGGACGAGCCGACGCTGACGGCGGGCGTGACGAGCAACACGCTGACCGTCGGCTTCATACACAGGGGGGCGGACTACCAGACGCTCCTCAAGCAGATGGTGCGGACGGCAAAGGCCTTCCGCGTAGCCGTGCGGAGCGACTGGACGCTCGGCGGCATCGTGGACAAGACAGAGCTGGGCGGGACGGAATTCTTCCCCGACGCAGGGCCGACAAGCGGGACGTGTTGCATATCCGAGACGGAAATAACGGTGCAGGTACCGGAGGCGAACGCCCCGGAGCTTGACCCGTTCGACTGATAAAAGAAACTGACAAGGAGGCCTGACAATGGCACTGGAACTTGTAAAGAAGTACAAGATAGGGCTGTGGATTTACGACGAGGCGGGGGAGATGCCCGTCCGCGTGGAGAAGTCCACGGCATTGGACATCTCGCTGAACCCCACGGTGAACACGCGGGATTACATCGTTGACCAGCATCCGACCAACGAGATTGACGACTACGCGCCGACGCTCAACCAGTCAATC
>CACYDQ010000379.1 GCA_902773215.1 uncultured Spirochaetaceae bacterium
CTTCTCCTCCAGCACCTGCTTTATCTGTTCCGCCATGCTGCGCAAAAGGTCCAGGTCGTTGCTCCGCAAGTCTATGCTGATGCCACCTGAAGATACCCCGGACATGCTGTTGGACGAGAAGCTCAGCTTGGCCCCGGGGAACATGGAGAAATAGTTCCGGAGCTTTGCCTTCGCGCTCGCCTCGTTGTCGTAGTCTTCCAGCCGCTCCGCCTCCGGGTAGAGCGAATAGGTGACGGAGGCGGCATTGGTTTCCGCCGAGGAAGAGAACCAGCCGCTGCCCCCGATGGTCACGGAGGTGTACTTGACTCCCTTGAGCTCCCCCTGCGCCGCCCGCACGAACTCCATGACGGTCTCGTTCGTCGCCCGGAGGGAGGTTCCTTTGGGCAGGTCAAAGCTGACGGTGACCGTGGTGGACGGGGAAGCAGGCATAAAGATGAAGCCGATGTATTTTATCGCGAACACCGAGCCCACTAATATGAGGATGACAAGAAAGATAAAAAGCCATCTCAGGTGGATGACAAAGCGCACGCCCTTGGAATAGGCGGTGTCAATCGCACCAAAGATGCCGTCAATCCTTCTGTTTATCCCATAGCTTATGCCCCTCCGGCCTTCGGCAAGCCTCGTTATCTTGAGGTACTTCGATGTCAGGACGGGCACCAGCGCGATGGCGACGATAAGGGAGCACAGGAGCGAGTAGATAATCGTGAAGGCGAGGTCATTGAAGAACTGGCCCATTATGCCCAGCTGCGTCTTGAACAGGAGCATCGGCAGGAAGATGCACACCGAGGTCAGGGTACTCGCGGTAATCGACATAATCATCTCGCGCGAGCCGAGGATGGCGGCGACGGTCGGCTTGGAACCTTTCTGCGTGTAGGAAAAGATGTTCTCCAGGACGACTATCGAGTTGTCCACGAGCATTCCGATTCCGAGCAGGAGTCCGCCGAGAGAGATGATGTTCAGCGTGATTCCGGAGAAGTACATCAACAGGAGCGTGATGCAGACGGAAATCGGGATGGCGAGGCCGATGATTATCGTGCTCTTGAACGAGCGGAGGAAGATGAAGAGGACGATGATGGCCAGAAGCGCGCCCATGATGACTGACTTGACGACCTCGGCGATGGTCTGTTCGATGATGTCGGTCGTGTTGGATGTCTCAATGATGTCCACGTCAGCCGGCAGTTCGCTCCGTATGCCCTTCATGGCGGCACGGACTTTCTTGGCCGCGCTGACGGAGTTGGACCCGCTCTGCTTGGTCACGCTCAGGATGACGCACTGCTCGCCGTCCAAATAGGCGTAGCTGCTTTCGGTCTTGTAGCCTTCGTACACGTCGGCTATGTCGCGGAGGCGTATCGTCTTGACCTCAGGGGCGGACATGCCGTCCCCCTGCGCGACCTTATAGGACACGACGGTGTTCTTGAGGTCGTCCAGGCTGGAGTATTTGCCGTTGGTCTTGAGCGTGTAGTTTTTTTCGCCCGTCCGCATGGTACCGCCGGACGACTGGAGATTCTGCGCACCAATCATCTGGGCGACGGTCGAGATGGAAAGCCCGTAGGCCTCAAGCCTGTCGCGGGGAATGTCCACGTTGACGGACTTGACCCGTCCGCCGGAGACGCTCGCGGAGGCGACCCCGTCTATCTGCTCCAGCCGGGGCTGCACGATGTCCTCCGCATAGTCGCGGAGCTCCTCGGCAGTCCTGTTGCCCTTGAGGGCGAGCGTCATCATCGGCAGCAGGGAGGGGTCGGCCTTTATCGTAATCGGGGTCTCCGCATCGGAAGGCAGGTAGGCACGGACAAGGTCTATCTTGTCCCGGATTTCGTTGGCCGCCTCGTCAAGCGAAGCCCCGTAGTTCAGCTCCAGTATGACGAGGCTCTGCCCGGCGGAGGACTGGGACTGCATCTTCTTGAGCCCCGACAGTCCCGACAGGGAGGACTCCAGCGTGCGGGTCAGGCTTTGCTCCACTTCCTCCGGTCCTGCATTGGGATAGCTCGTCATAATCATCATGTAGGGCAGCTCCATGTCCGGGTACATGTCCATCGGGAGCTTGATCGTACAGTAGATGCCGAGCGCAATCAGCATGATAAAGACGAGGAGGGTTGTGACCGGCTTCTTTACCGCAAGTTCGGAAAGGGTCATTTCCCTGCCTCCTTCCCCGAACCAGCGCCCCCCGTCACGTTCATAACCCTGACAGGGGAGCCGTCGTTGAGCAGGGACTGGCCCTTGCTGACAATCTCATCACCCGCGGCAAGTCCCTCGGTTATCTCGCATTTGTCATCGACGGTCATACCCCGGCTCACCTTCTGCAGGCGGGCGACCGACTGGCCGCCACCGGGAACAATCTTGAACACGTAGTTCTCCCCATCCCTCGTGACTATCGTCCCGGCGGGGATGACTATCGCGTTCCTGATGCTGTCCGTTATCAGGCGGATTCTGGCATACATGCCGACCTTTACGCGGGGATCAGGCGGCGACAGGCGGAGCTTTATCGCCATCGTCCGGGTCGTCGTGTCCAGCACGGGGCTCACCTCCGACACCTTCGCGCTGAAGGTTTCGCCGGGATATGCATCGAGCGTAACGGAAGCGGACTGTCCCAGTTTGACGCGACTGATGAAGCGCTCGGCGACGCTCGTCTTTATCTCCAGGTCGTCGGTCGAGCTTATGCGGGCTATGACCATCGCCTGTGAAACCGTCGCCCCGACCGTCGGCGTGAAAGAGATGATCCTGCCCGACGCAGGGGCTTTTACCGGGCTTGCCTTGTAGGTCATGCCGGGCCGGCTCGCGTCCACGTAGGCCATGACCTCGTCCTTCTTTACCTTGTCGCCGATGGAGACAAGGACGCGGGTCAGTTTGCCCGCCTGGTCGGGCATCACGTCCACCGAGGCAACGGAAGCGACATCCCCGCCGAACTCAAGATACTCGTCCAGGTTGCCCCCGGAAATCTTGTAGGCGTTGACGGCGTAGATGACCTCCTCCTCCTCTTCTACCACGGGTGCAGCCGCCTCTTTCTTCTTGCAGGAGGAAAGGCAGAGCGGCAGGGCCGCCGAAATCATCAGGATTGCAAGTGCACGGCGTGCTTTTGCCATACGCATATTATTTTGCCTCCAAAAAGTCTACGTTCAGAATCTGCTCCAGATCGAGCAGGGCGGAGATGTAGTTGAACTTCTGGCTCAAAAGCCCGAGCTTGGTCTGGTTCAGCTGGCTCTCCGCGTCCTTCAGGTCCAGGAGTTCCGTCGCCCCGGCCTGATATGCCTGCTCCATCGCCCGGTAGGACCGCTGGGCCAGGTCTATGTTCCGGCTCATCGCCTCTATCTGCTCGCGGGATGACTTCATCGTGTCCACGGCCTTACGGACCTGCATCTTCTGGTTCTCCCGCAAGGTTTCAAGCGAGATGTCCAGCTTGCGGATGTTGTCCTTGAGCTCCGATGCCTGGAGCCGAGTCTGCGAGAAAGGCAGCAGGTTCGTGATGTTCCAAGCGAGCGTCGCGCTCAGAGAACCGGAGTCCTTCCAGTTGTCCGCCTCGAACCAGTTGGTGTCGAAGGCATTGGTCAGCATGGGCTGGAAGCCCCAGTTCAGGGCGAGCGCGGGTGCGAGCGACAAGTTCAAAGCCTTCTGATTGTGCACCAGGCCGTCCCTCGTGCTCATGAGCGACTTGATGTCAGGTGCGTTCCCCCCGTAGTCGGCGACAAGCGTGTCCGCGTCCAGTTCCACATAGACAGGCTCCACGGATCCCGAAAGCGTTATCTTTGTGCCGACGGGCAGTCCGAGCAGGAAGGCGAAGGTGTCCAGCTGTTGGTTGAGCGTCCGCCTGGCCTCCGCCACCGACGGCTTCATGTTCTCGTAGGAGACATAGGCCTGAAGGTAGCTCAGTTCCGGCACCTTGCCGTCGTCCCAGTTGCTCCTCGCCTGCGCGCTCCGACGACGTGCGGTCTCGAGCGACTGCTCCTGGAGCTTGATGTTCTCCTGCTGCAGGAGGAGGCCGTAAAAGAGCTTCTTGACGCTCGTGACGGTTTCCCGCTTGCTCTGTTCCCAGCTTATCTGCCCGCCTTCATAGGCTGACTTGCTTGCCCGTATCTGTTCGATGTAGGCGAGGCTCAGGTTCAGGCTGACCCCCAGGTTTCCGACCGCCGCCCAGTGCATGGACTCCGTCTCCTTCGTGTGGGAGACGTGGGGAATATCGTTGAAGCTCGCGGGGCCCTCCTGCCCCATCATCGTGTAAGGCATATTCTGCATGGCGGCCCCCATCTGTCCCATCGCGTTCGAAAGGTCAATCATCTGGTTGGCCATGTCTATCGAGCTGTTCGCTGCATCTATGTTGGAGCTGATGCTGTTCTGCCGGCTCAACGTCCCGCTCATCTGCACCGTCGGGACAAGGACGTTCCAGGAGTACTTGGCCGCCCGACGCTTTATCTCTAGGTCTATGTCCGCGCTTTTCAATGTCCTGCTGTTCTTGACGGCATAATCAACCGCCTCGTCCACGGTGAACACCCTAGCAGGCTGGGCAAAGGCCGAAGCCTGAGCAAGGAGAACGAGAATCAGCACGCAAAGCCCCCTGCCCCGCCTCATACCGAAAACTCCTGACATACTCATAATGCGCCTCCTTTCGCAGTCCCGGAAATTCCCGAGGACAAAAAGCCGTACATCACCCTGACGGCCAAAAGCATCGCCTCATCATCCCAGCCCTGCCCCTGGCAGTGCAGGTAGAGCATGGCGGGCAAGGAAAAGAACCATGACAAAAGCAGATTGCCGTCGAATTTCCTTATCCCAAGGTCTGGCAGGGCCGGCACGAGAGGCGGCATGCTCTCCAGGGCCTCCAGTTCCGGACCACATGCTCCCTTGGCGAGCAGGGGATGCATGCCGGAAAGGACAATTCCTTTGAATATGCTGAGTATTCCGGGTCGGGCTATGAAATACAGCATACAGGTCCTCATTATCGC
>CACYDQ010000380.1 GCA_902773215.1 uncultured Spirochaetaceae bacterium
CAGGGCCATCAGCAAGTACTTCGAGGGAATCTCCGGCCCCGGCATCATGAAGGGAATCATGACCAAGCTCCGCGAGGACGGGCTCAAAACCTTGGGAGGGAAACGGGTTGTAAAGATCCGCGACATCCAGCAGCAGGTGGAATTCGACCCGGCGAACCCGGCACAGAAGAAGAGCCTTCCCTGGCCCAAGAGCAACGTGCTCCAGTTCTTCCTGGAGGGTGGCACGATTGTCAGCGCGAGGCCGAGCGGCACGGAGCCGAAGATAAAATTCTACGTCAACAGCGTCGTCCCCGTCTCAGGCGGAAGCAATGCGGGACTTGAGGCTGCCCGCACGGAGGCCGGCAAGCTCTGCGACAAAATCGTGGAAGAGATAAACGCGGTCCTGAATGCAGCAAAATAACGAAGACGAATGCTCGGGAGAAATTGGTGGCATCAAAATTGAGAAAGCCAGGCTCTTCCGGGCGTTCAGGCAGATGGCAGCCCTCTTCGAGGGGGGGCGGGTCTTCGTGGCGTTTGACACGGAGACAACCGGCCTCAAGGCAGAAAACGACGAGGTCCTTGAGATAGGGGCCGTCAAATTCAACAAGGACGGACTCATCGGCGAAAGCTTCAACCGCCTTATAAAGCCGGTGAAGCCGATTCCCCCGTTCATCACGGCAATCAATCACATCGACGATGAGATGGTAAAGGACGCGCCTCCTGCCGCCGAAGTAGTCAAAAGTTTTGCCGACTACGTGGGGAAGAAATCAGTTCTGGTCGCCCACAACGCCAGGTTTGACGTCAAATTCGTCAACGCAACCCTCATTAGGGCGGGCCTGCCCCAGCTCTCGAACCTGACGGTGGACACCCTGTCCCTCGCCCGCTGGGCATACCCCCTGCTCGCGAACGAGGCGGAGAAAGGGCAGTACAAGCTCCAGTCTCTTGCGAAGCGATTTAGCATAGAAGTGTTCAATGCCCACCGGGCAGAAGATGATGCCCGCGTCTGCATGGAGCTCTTCCTGCGGATTCTCAAGGATACGGACAGCGTGCAGAAGAAATCAGAAAGAAAAGAATAGATTTAAAGGTAAAAAGAAAAAACGAATGAAACAGCGGCTTGCAGATTACATAGCGGATTTTTTAGTCAACAACGGAATTACCGATGTTTTCACGGTCGTCGGTGGCGGAGCAATGCATCTGAACGATGCACTCGGCCACAAGGACGGACTGCACAGCACCTACAACCACCACGAGCAGGCATGCGCGATGGCGGCGGAGGGCTATGCGCGGCTGGAAAATAGGATTGCCGCCGTCTGCGTCACGACGGGACCAGGAGGTACAAACGCAATCACAGGAGTAGTCGGCGGATGGCTTGACTCCATCCCGATGCTCATTCTTTCCGGGCAGGTGCGCTACGATACAACCGCGAGGTACAACGAGCAGTTCACGGACGGATACAAACTCCGGGCCGTGGGCGATCAGGAGTTCGACATAACGAAATCCGTTTCCTGCATGTGCAAGTATGCCGTCATGCTGGAAGACCCGCAGGATATCCGTTTCGTCCTTGAGAAAGCCTTTCATCTTGCCACGACAGGCAGGCCCGGTCCCTCTTGGATTGACGTGCCGGTAAATTTCCAGGGAACAGAAATAGAGACAGACAGCCTGAAAAGCTATTATGGGAGTGACGGGCAAAAGCAGGACGACTCGCTTCTGCCTGCAAAAATTTCTCAGGAAACAATCAAGACAGTCTTGGATAAGATAAAGAATGCGAAACGTCCTGTTCTGTATGCAGGAAATGGAATACGATTGTCAGGGGGGTATACAGAATTCAGGGAGGCAGTAGAAAAACTTGGCATTCCTGTCTGCACGTACTGGGACGCGGTTGATCTGATTGAAACTGAACATCCACTGTACGTCGGACGGGGCGGCAACATGGGTGACCGGCCGGGAAACTTCGCCGCCCAGAATGCAGACCTCATACTCGCCGTCGGTAACCGCCTCCCTATCCGCGTGACAGGGTATGACTACAAGACTTGGGCCCGGGAAGCCGAAGTCATCATGGTTGACATAGACCCTGCGGAACTGAAAAAAAAGACGATCCACGTAGAAATGCCCATACACGCAGATGCAAAAGATTTCTTCGCATGCCTCAACAGCTACCTGAAAGGTAAAAGTCTGAACAACGGGACCACCCCTGTTTTCAGCGGCACGGACTGGATAGCCGCATGCCAGAACTGGAAGAAGAAGTACCCGGTTGTACTTGAGAGGCACAAAAACGGGAACGATGGATTTGCAAATGCATACGCGGCGTTCGACATCATAAGCCGGGCCCTGCCAGAGAACACCGTCACGGTGACAAGCAACGGAACCTGCTGTGTGGCTGGGCACCAGACGTGGTACATTAAAAACGGCTCCCGCTTCTTCAACAACAACGCCATAGCGAGCATGGGCTACGGGCTGCCCGCCGCAATCGGCGCATGCGTGGCAAATAAACGGAAGATGACGATATGCCTTGAAGGCGACGGTTCTATTATGATGAACCTGCAGGAACTCCAGACAATCGTTACGAACCAGCTCCCGATAAAGATAATCCTTATAAATAATCAGGGCTATCATTCAATCCGGCAGACACAGACGAACCTGTTCTCTTCGCACTGCAAGGTGGGAATCGGACCGGAAAGCGGAGATTTGTCATTCCCCGCATACCGGAAAATTGCAATGGCATTCGATATTCCCTACGCAGAGGCACATTCAAATGGTGAGGTACGGTCGAAATTCGATGAGATAATGAAGTCTGATAGTTTCGCCATGCTTGAGATTTTCGTATCGCCCGCACAGTTCTTCGAGCCCAAAAACACCGCCCGGAAGCTTGAGGACGGAACTCTCGTCAGTGCGCCGCTCGAAGACCTTGCACCCTTCCTGCCACGCGAAGAACTGAAAAAAAATATGTTCATAAAAATGCTGTAGCAGCAGGAAGTCAGGAGGACGGCCGGCCCTTTTTCCACGCAAGAATGACGGAAGTGCCGCCATCCCGGGAGGAGACAATCTGGAAGTCCGCCCCCAGCTGGTCGGCCCGGTAATGCATGGACTGAAGGCCGACCCCCATCCTGACGTTCGCTTCGTGGCCTGCGTCCATGGGCGGAAAGTTTATGTCGGGGTTGCCCTGCCCGTTGTCGTGGACGGTGACGGTCACGGTATCCGCTTCCTCGGTAACGCTGACATCTATCTGGCTCGCCTTGGCATGGCGGACAGAATTGTTCAGGGCTTCCTGTATGATACGGTAAACGTTTATCTCGTTCCTGTTCTTGTCCTCGCCAAGCTCCGGCTCCCTGCCCAAGTTCCAGCTGTAGGACACCTTGGTCTTGCCGTAGCTCTGGCGTTGCACCGCATCGCAGAGATTGCCGATTGCCTTCTCCAGTCCGAGCGAGTTCAGCTCCATCGGGAAGGAATCGTGGGCATACTGGCGGGTGCGGCGCAGGGTCTCATCAATGAGGCCGGAAAGTTCGGCAAGCTTCTCGTTCTGACTGGCAAGCCCCGCGCACATCATCGATATTCCCGCAAGACGCTGGCAGATGTCATCGTGCAAATCCATGCTGAAGCGCTTGCGTTCCAGCTCGCCAATCTTCAGCACCTGGGCCTCCACCAGAATCCGTTTTTCGGCTTCCTGCACGAGCTTCTTGTTGGTCTGCAGCAGCTCCCTGGTCCGCTTCTGGACTTCGGCTTCCAGAATCTGGTTGGCCCGCTTCTCCTTGCCCAGAGTCCTGAGGCGGTCAAACGCGGCGGCAAGAAAGAGACCGCAGTTGCACATCTGGGAATGAATCACGTGGTCATCCTTGTAGACCATCATTCCCAGACGCTTCTGCCCCGACATGAAATAGTAGATGATGCTGCGGCAGGCGTTGCCCTTGGAGCTGAAGCGAGAGGACGAGAAGAATTCTTTCAGCGACACTTCCTTGTCGGTGCCGAAGAAAGACTCCTCCCCGGCCTCCTTCTGGTAAGTCAGGAAAGCGGTCTCGGGAAGGACGCCGGTCTCGCCAAAAAGCAGGAGGTAAAAATCCCGTATCTCCACGGACGCGAGAAATGCCTTGAGCTTGTCAACGACCGCAGAAATCGTGTCCGCCTGGGTCAGCGACTGGCCGAAGTGGCTCACGTAGCGTTCCAGAAGCTCCGCCATAATCTGGCTGTGCTGTATCTTGGAGATGTAGCTTTCCAGCTTGCCCTGCGACGGTGACAGACCAAGTGAAGATGGCTGCCAGCCGGACGGAGAAGAGCAGCCACAGGAGCTCCGGATAATCAGTGAAGAGCTTATTTTGACGACATCCTCCACCTGTCCGTGCGTGAGCATCTTGTACATTGCTTCAGCGGCGAATACCCCCAGCAGGGACAGGGGCTGACGGATTGTCGTCAGCCGCGCGCCGTCGTCTCCAGCTTCCTTTATGTCGTCGAATCCCGTCAGCGCGCAGGACTGCCAGAGTGGGTTCCCCTGCACGCGGAGAACTTTCTGCACGCCTATGGCTGTCGTGTCGTTGGCGCACACGATAACATCCGGAATGAATTCCGGGTTCTCCTTGATGTAGCCCTCCAAGGCCTGCATACCGCTGTACTCATTGAATTCCGCATGGAGGTATGCGGCCTCTATGCCGGGAATCTTCTTCCGTGCTTCTTCGATGGACTCAGTGAAGACGGCCTTTCGAAGGATGTTGTCCTTGTGCCACTCATGCCCGCCCACATAGATGAACTTCCGGTATCCATGCCCGTACAAGAGGTGGGACATCAGCTGCCGCATGGACTCCTTGGTGCGGATCATGACGGACTTTATGCCGGGCAGGATAATGCCCGCAGAGAGGAGGGGGATTCCGGGGAACTTGTTTTTGAGAGCCTCCGCGAGGGGAATTTCGGATGTGCTCATCAGCGAGGAGGAGAGAAAGACGGCCCCGTCCACTGACAGGAAAGAGGAGGAAGGACAAATGCCCGCCCCCTGACTGAAGCCGTCGAGCCGCTCCTGCTGTATGCACACCGTGTCCAAGGACAGCTGGGCAGCCCGGCTCTGGAAAGCCTTGTAGAAGGCCAGCTGGTACTCCTGCTCAAGGAGGTTCACATAGACGGCGACCTTCATTTCTTGCGGCCAGTGTTTTTCCTTGCCTGAGGCTTTGCACCCCGCGGCTTCGCGCCTCTGGATGTACCGCCCCGGGGTCCGTTGCCATTGCCTCTTGGTGAATTAGACGCATACATCGCCTCGCGGGCCTTGCGCTCGTCGGCTGCCTTGTAAGCCTCCATCTTCTCATAATCGAAGAAGCCGTCTTTCCAGTTGAAGGCAGATGAATCCGGCACGTGGTCGTGGCGGGACATATAATTGAGAAGATTCTTGATGTCGCCTTTTCCCACCTTGGTCTTGGTGAAGTCCAGGAGCTGCCGGTCAAAGCCTGCGTTCTTGAGCTGGTCGGTTTTCTCGACGATGCTGAACGGCAGCTCCGGCATGACGAATGAGCCGTCCGGGGTGGAGTTCACCTTGAAGGGAATGCCCTGCTTGTCGCTGAAGAAGGTGAAGTCATAGCTCTCCGGAAGCTTGAACCGCATGCGGAAGAGCACAGGGTATGCAAACAGGGGCACGAGGACACGCGACCGCTCCTCCCGCGTCCCGAAGGTCCTGCAGAGGTTTGCCTCGTTGTTCTCGTAGGGCATCTGGAACGCCATGATATCCTGGTTCTCCAAGAAGCTCGCCGACCAGCGGTTGAAGCTGTACAGGTAGGGCCCCGCAATCAAGTTGCAGCCCTTACCCCTCAGCAGTTCCAGCTGGGCAAGGTTGTTCACGACGAAGTTCACATAGCCTTTCTCGCGCAGGACGGAGAGGACTTCCCGGAAATGCTCCATACCCCCCTCAGGCAGATAGGGGTCGAGCGTAATGAAGAGGTTCCTCCTGCCCGTCGGAAAGAGGGGCCGCTCCTTGGAATCCTTATGCATGAAGTCGTACTCTGTCTCGTTGTTCAGCTCCACGATGATGCGGGCAGGCCGGGCAGTCTGCACCAGGTGCGCGTCCTGCGTCGTCGAGACTGCGATGTAGAGCCCCGCCGGGAAATAGGAAAGCCCGCCCTTGGGAAGGGGGGTCAGATCCAGCACGGGAAGCCGCTCGCCCCCGGGCTGACTGCGGAAGGAGGACAAGTCCTCGGGAAGGACGCGCTTGTAGCGCTTGGACATGGACTTGGTCTGAAGAAGGTAGACCTCGTCGCCCACTTGGAAACCGGCAGGAATGTCTATCCAACGACGGCCCTTGTCGTCCATCTTGACCAGCCTGACCTTGTGGCTCACGCGCCCCGTGTCATCCTTGCTGTGAATCCTGATGCTGTCACCAGGATCGGGATCGTAGCTTCCGCCGTGGAGGGTCGCCATCTTTATCTGGATTTCCTTTGTGGAAGCGGCGGCCTCCTCCTCATGCTCCTCCCTGGTCGCGCTGCGTATCATATTCAGCTTGCCAAGATATATTCCGGTACCCCCCGCCTGCTTGGGGTTCAGGATCTTGGCACCCGCGCCATCCACGCCGTCCATCATATCCTTGAAGCCGTACCAGTAGTTCGTCTTGCTCCGCGCGAAGTCCGTGCTGAGGATTCGTTTGCCCTCGGCGACGGCTCCCTTGCGGTCGCCCTCCCAGTGGTCCATCACGTAG
>CACYDQ010000381.1 GCA_902773215.1 uncultured Spirochaetaceae bacterium
CCTCGACAGCCTGCAGCAGGTTGCCCCTCTGGAAATCCGATTTGACGATGAAGGCCTGAGCCCCCGCGTCGATGAACTGTTTCTTTGCCTCCGGGTCGTATGCCCCCGAGACGACGATGACCGGCATGCCTTTGTACTGCTCCTGCCGCCGTATATTGTTCAGCAGTATTATTCCGTCCATGCGGGGCATGGCAATGTCCGTTATGACCGCGTCAATGTGCTTTTCGTTCAGCTTGTTCAGCGCGTCCACCCCGTCCACCGCTGTCTCCACCGCGTAGCCCGAGCTTTCGAAGATTGCCGCCTCGATTTCGCGCGTGGTGGGGGAGTCATCGACGACCAGGACGGAGTAGGTCTTCTTCATTTCCTTTACCCTCGACTTCTTGAGGTCGTAGGCTACGAGCTTCTTGAGCCGCTGGATGATGTCCGGGATGTTGAGGACCGGGATTATCGAATAGTTCTCGTCAAAGACGATTCCGCGCAGGCTTCTCATGCTCTGCATGATTTTGGGCAGGGGGCTCGTGACAAGGTTCTCGTACTGGTCCACTGAGTCCACCATGATGCCGATGCAGCTCTCCAGGTACTCCACGACGACGATGTGGAAGGACGGCATGCTTTTACCGGAGCCGAGTATGGACGAGAGGTTGTAGACGGGAATCAGGCGGTCGCCCAGCTTGATGAAGGTCTGGTCCTGGATAATCGTCTTGGGGACGTTCTCGTTGTCCACCAGCTCCAGCACATACTCCGCCGGAAGCAGGAACTTCATGTCCCCCGAACGGATGAAAAGCCCCTCCTGCGTCGCGACCGTCAGCGGTATCGTCAGCTCGAATGTCGTTCCCTCGTTCTTCTTGGACGTGAGCCGTATCCTGCCCTTGATGGACTCGACGGAGCTGCGCACGATGTCGAGCCCCATGCCCCTTCCCGACAGCAGGGTGGGGGTGGACAGGGTGGAAAAGCCCGGCGCGTAGAGGTACTGCTGCAGCTCGTTCTCGCTCTCTTTCCGTATGCTTTCCGCGTCAAGCGGGTAGAGCTTGATTGCTTTCTCGCGGATTTTTTCCCAGTTGATTCCCCGCCCGTCGTCGCTGACCTGTATGAGCAGGTGGTTTGACATCTGCCGGGCGACGAGCGAAATCTGCCCCGTCTCGTCCTTGCCTGCGGCAATGCGCTCCTCGCGGCTCTCTATGCCGTGGTCTATGCTGTTCCTGACCAGGTGCAGCAGGATGTCCCTGAGCCGCTCCAAGATGAATTTGTCAAGCATGAAACTGGCAGGGGGGATGTCAAGCTTTATCCCCTTGCCAGACTTTATCGCCTCGCTCTCTATCTGCCTCTTGAGCGGGGTCAGTATGATGTCCAGCGGGAGCAGCCTCAGGTCCAGTATCTGGTGCTGGGCGGCGAGGACGGACTGTTCTATGCGGAGCACGTCCTCCTTCATCTGGTTGGGAAAGTCCGCCATCCGCATATCGGGCCGCTGCTGGCAGAGGTCGTCCAGCTGCTTCTTGAAGCTGAACTGCTTGGTGATGATGTCATCGACAGACTTGAGGATGGCGTTTATCTTTTCTATCGGGATTCGTATGGAGGTGATGCTGCCCAAATCCTCCTGCTGCTCATCCTGGACAACCTCCGTCACCCCGCTGTCCAAATCCTCCAGCGAGAAGAAAAGTCCTTCCGAGGCCTTGGCGTACACGTCCATCAGGGCCTCCGTGTTTACGCCGTCATCCTCGTCCATGAGGATTTTCTGCAGGCAGCCCTTGATGACATCGCAGGTCCTGAACGTCAGCTGCACTATCCGGTCGCTCAGCCGGTACTTGCCCTCGCGGAGCCCCTTGTACACGTCCTCAAGCCCGTGAGAGATTTTTTCTATCGTGGAATAGGAGAGCATCCTCGCGGTGCCCTTTATCGTGTGCAGGCAGCGGAGGATGACCGTCAGATTATCTCTGTCGCCGTCGTCATTCTTGAGCTTGATTATGGAATCGTTGATGGTGTCCAGGTTCTCACCGGTCTCCGAGACAAATTCCTTCACAAAGTCATCTTTTGAGAACGCCATCTTATGTCTGTCCTTCCCCCGTGCCCTTCAAGTAATTGGTGCACAGCATTTCAAAGTATTCGGGACTGAACTGCCCCATGAGGAAATCGAAGTCCTTCTTTCCCTCCTGCTTGTAGCTTTCTATCGCGCGCTTGCAGCTGGCGAAGTTTTTGCAGCTCTCAGCCTCATTCCCGGCTTTCTTTTGCAGGAAACCCATCCCGTAGCTCGCGGGCCAGAAGCTTGGGTTGAGCATGGCGGCCTTTTCCAGCTGGCCCAGGGCCTCGTCTTTGTTTTTTTCTTCGATATATATGAGCGCGGAGAAGAAGTACTTGAATTCCATCTCGTGGGGCTTGAATACCTTTTCCGAGAGGCTTTTCCTGGCGGACGAGGGATCGTGCCTGTCCAGGCTGTCCTTTATCCTGCCATAGAGCTCCTGTATGCTGCAGTTGTTTTCCGTGGCAGGAGAACAGGCGGCCCTGGGCTTCGGCATCTTTTCTGCTTCTGGTGTCACCGTCACTGCTGGCTTGGGCAGCGGGGGCAGGCGAACTGGCTCCGGGATCTTTTTTATGACCGGAACAACAAGCGGCTTTTTTTCTGCCGCCTTCAGGCTTTCTGGGGGGGACTTTCTGAGATAATAGACGACCCCCGCGTGCAGCTTTTCGAAGGGGGGCAGCTTGCGGTCGATGTTTCCGACCTCGTTTATGGAAAGGATAAGGAGTCCCCCCTCCTTGAGGCTTTTTGACATCTTTGCAAGAATCCTGAGCCTGAGCTCATTCGTGAAGTAGATAAAGACATTCCGCATGAAGATGATGTCCATGCTGCCGTCCTGCACCGGCGGGGCAGACTGGCAGGCGAGGTTGTACTGGAATATGTTTATCTGCGAGAGCGTGTCCGGGGATATGGTCATCTTGTCGCCGTCCCAGCTTCCCTCCTGCTCTATGAGCGGCAGGTACTTGCTGCCGTCCGTGCGGAAAGAATTCTTCGTGTATACGCCCGCCCGGAATTTGGCGAGGGCATCGGTGTCTATGTCCGACGCTGAGACTGAGACCCTGACCCCGCAGTCCTTTGCGAGCGCATAAATCGAGAGGGGCTCTTCGCCGGTGGAGCACGACGCGCTCCAGATGTTCAGCGTGTCTCCCGTGCGGGGCAGGAAAACTTCGTTCTTGAGGAAGTCGAACTGTTTTTCCTCACGGAAAAAGTATGTCTCGTTGACCGCGGCGGCGTTGGTCAGGTAGGAAAGCTCCCCGTCGTCCCGTTTTATGAGGGCGTTGTATTCCGATGCCGAGATGTCCATGCCGACCGTCCGCTCCAGGATGAGCTTCTCCATGTACTCCCTGTGCGCGTTGGCAATCGTAATGCCTGAGTGAGCCTCGAGCGTCTGAAAAATCGGATCCAACTCCCTGAGCATGTTCCCTCTTACCGCCTGATGTGGCTGACCGCCTCTGAGACTGCCGGGGCTATGCAGTTAAGCGGCAGGACCACGTCGGCCGCACCGGCTTCTATGACCGCCTTGGGCATGCCGAACACGATGCAGCTCGCCTCGTCCTGGGCTATCATGAAGCCCCCTGCCCTCTTTACCTCCACGGCACCGTCCGCGCCGTCCCTTCCCATGCCGGTCAGCATGACGGCAAGGGCCTTGTTTCCCAGGAACATCGCCGCGCTGAAGAAAAGCTTGTCTACCGAGGGCCGGAGGAAGTGCAAGGGCGGGTCGTCCGTGAGCTCCATGATGTAGTCCCTGCCCGCCTTGCTGACAACCAGGTGCTTGTCCGCTGGGGCTATGTACACGTGCCCCGGATCCGGACGCTCTCCGTTTGACGCGAGCGACACGGTGAAGTGGGTCGTGTCGTCCAGCCATTTGACCAGCTGCTTGTCAAACTGCTTGTCTATGTGCTGGGTTACCAAGATGGGCAGGGGGAAGTCCTCCGGCAGCTGCTTGAGGATTGCCTGAATTGCGCTCGGTCCCCCGGTCGAGGAGCCGATGAGCAGCATCTCGTAGTCTTTTCTGGGGATGTGGGGGAGGGGGGCAGACCCGGGCGCGGGGGCCGCCGTGCCGGAATTCCCGAGCGATGCCTCAGCTTTTGCCTTGAGCCCACCCGAGCGGAGGAAGGGTCGGGATTTCTGCTTGTGGGTCTGGGATATAAGGTAGATTTTTTCCCTGAACTCCCTGAGCGTCTCCTGCGTCATGCCGGCGAGATTGGGCTTCTTGAACAGTTCCAGTGCGCCCGCTGTGATACACTTGTAGCTGTTGTCGAGCGTGTCCTCAGTCGTGAACATGACGATGGCCGCGTCCGAGAAGTCGGCTATCCTTCTGGTCGCCTCAATGCCGTCCATGACGGGCATGTTAATGTCCATGATGATGAGATCAATGTTCCCGCCCGAGGCTTTTTCCACGGCCTCCTTGCCGTCCGCTGCCTCGCCTGCCAGTTCGAAGCGGCTGTCCTCCGTGAAGACCTGCTTGAGCATGCTCCGTACCAGGGCTGAATCGTCCACCAAAAGGACCCGTATCATATCTGTTCCCCCGCCGTGAATTTTTCCATGTCCACCATGTAGCGTATCTTGTTTCCGGCGAAAGCGAGCGGCTGCAGGCCGTGCCGTTCAAACGAGCGGTCGAGTATCCTGCATGCGCATAAGTCTTCCTCTTCCTCGCTGAGCCTGACGACCTGGGGCATCAGTGCCGTCATGTAGCTTTTGCCCCGGATACACAGGACGGACTGCGTGTCCCCGCCTGCCCGAGCGGTGAAAGTGCTGCCGAAGGCTTTTTCCACGGCACCGTCTATGGAGATTGCCTGACTGTCCGCCAGCCCCAGCTTTGCGTCGGATATGTCGTTCTGGGGAATAAGAAGCTCGAAGGCCCCCCAGTCCAGGCCCGCGTACAAATCAGCTGTTCTCAAGGTCCCCCCGTATCTTTTCCGTGGCGGTCTTCAGGTCGAGCAGGGGGACCATGCTGTCGCCCCAGCTGATTGTCCCCGAGAAACAGCCGTGATCCTCCGACTGGGGGAAGAGTTGCCGGGTCACCTCCGCCGTGTACTTGAATTCTTCTATATTACTGACCAGCAGGGCTATGTCCTCGCAGTCCTTGAGCACAAGAAAAATCGTCTCCTTGCGCTTGACCTGCTCCTCCCTGCCCAGAAACAGCGACCAGTCCACTGCCGCGACGGGGCTCGAGTAGCAGTTGATGATGCCCTTGACGTATGCCGGGGCAAACGGAACCGGGTAGATCGTATTATTCCTGACGATTTCCTTTACGGAGGAGGATTCCACCGCGAATTTCTCGCCGCCGGAGCTGAAAATGAGGTAGGGCCAGTCGTCCTCGGACTTTTCTTCGCTGTCGCTCATTCTTCGATTATATCTATTTTTACCGCGACATTCAAGGCAAAATGACTTCAGGGCAGATTCAAGACAAGTTCCCTTGTCATGGCATATTCTTCTGCAGGTTCCCGTTCTGTGCCCTGAAGCAATCCTCCCATCAGCGGACATCAAGCAGTCAGTGCATCACAGAGCCCTCAAACACGTCTTTGCCATGTTTTCCGGTACAGATAGGAAACAGGCGTACGTACATTGCAATAAAAAAAATTCTTCCCGTAACCAAAAAAAATTCTGTACGTAAACAAAAAAGTTTCTGTATGGAAACGAAAAAAATTCTGTACGTAAACAATTTTTTTCGAGGTAATGCCTTGACAAAGAACTTAGCTCAGGCGTAGTCTGCCAGTTCCCAGCCGATAGCATCAGTGATTTTCCTCCTTGCCAACGGCTCTACGGCATGCTACAGTGGTGGTATGATTGCAAAGAACGATTTCCCCATCTTGGAATTTGACACGGAAAAAGTCGCCAAGCTGAATCCGTCTGCGCTTGTCGCCAAGAGCTTTGACGCGCACAGGATGATAATCACCTTCTTCCCTGATGTCATGAGCAGGCTGAGCGCAAGCGGGGAGATAGAGGCATACCACGAGATAGGCGGCGAGAACCCGTTCACGATTTACCGCTTTGTGAAGAATACCGATGTCCTCATCGTTCAGGGACAGGTGGGCTGCCCGGCCTGCGGCGGAAACCTCGACCTGTTTTATGCGTTCGGGGTCACCAAGGTGATGTTCTGCGGCGGGGGTGGCGTGCTTGACAGGAACATCAAGGTAGGCCAGCTCCTCCTTGTGGACGGCGCAATCCGCGACGAGGGATTTTCCTATCATTACGTGGAGCCGTCACGCTGCATCTACACCGACCGGAAGGTGACCGACAAAATCGCCTCATATCTTGATGAGCACAGCATTCCCTATCTGCGCGGCCTCACATGGACGACTGATGCCCTGTTCCGCGAGACTGCCGAAAAGGTCGAACTGCGCAAGAGCGAAGGGGCAAAAATCGTGGAGATGGAGCAGGCTGGCTGCATTGCGGTCGCGCAGTTCCGTGGCTTTGACTACGGCGCGATTATTTACGGCGGTGACGACGTCGCCTCCGAAGAATGGAACCACCGTGGCTGGAACACCCGCGAGGGCATCCGATTCAACCTCGTAATGCTGTGCAAGGAACTCGTCAAGGAGATGTAGGAAGTGGTGACGGAGAAAAAATGGAAACAGGTCAGACCTTACGAAAGAGGATAGCGGAGACCACATAGCCCGCCCCGCGACAATGGGCCTCTTCATCCCCTGGTCTGGGTAGGGCGGCGCAAATGCTTGCCACGCAAGGATTTCACGCCAGTTGACGCATGGCGGACTCGAACCGCCGACCCACTGCTTAG
>CACYDQ010000382.1 GCA_902773215.1 uncultured Spirochaetaceae bacterium
AACATCGGGGCCGTGACGGGCAGGACTTTTTCTTCGTTATAACAGGGAACCACTATCCACAAAAGCGGAAGAGCCTTTGACAATTTCTTCTCCTCGGTCGTTTGCCAAGGATTATATACCGTTTTGGGGCGGAGTGGCAAGGCTCGTTAGCGGCGAGCCTTCTTCCGCGTCACTATCTTCTTTATCTCGTGGTTGTCGTTCTTCCAGAGGATTTCGTTGGTCTCTATGTCAATCAGCTCGGTGACGACGTAGTAGGTGCGGGCGGTCTTCTTGCCGTTGTCCGTGGACTCCACAATCGTGCGTATGGACCCCTGCATCATGTAGTCGGCCCCGGTCTCGGAGTACATCTTGGAGCGGGTCTCAGCGCGGGCGTTCACCTGCTGGTCCTCCCTCTCCTCGCGGACCTCGGCGCGGTCCTCCTTCTGGGCGACGAACTTGACGTGCTCGTCCTCAAGCAGCTCGGCCTGCAGATAGTCGGTCAGAATGCGGGTGTCTATGTGCTCGTCGCTGACGTTCTTGTAGGACCCGATTATGACGACGGGAACTTCCTTGCCGTGCTTCTTGGGGTACTGTTTTATCGCCTTGGAGCCGTTGAAGGCCTTGATGATGTCCTTGGCGACCAGGCGAACGTCGGTATCGTTCCAGTAACCAGAGTAATCTGTCTTTTTGGTATCCTTCACGCGGTCAACATCCGTGGAAGAAGAGGAGCATCCCGCCAGGGCTATGAGGGTCAGCCCCAGAATAGCGGAAAAAATAAATACAAGCAGGTTCCTCACGTTTTTTCTCATCATTTCATCTTTCTCCATACTAATTTATCTCTCTTACCTTATTAAACAAGGGATGATTCCCTTGATTACAGGCTGATTACGGAAGAACGCTTTTAAAAACAAGCTTTTAGCCTGTCCTCCTCCCGTAATCATTCGCAGGGAGCTTTGTTCTTCTATTATATGCGTATGCGCCAGACAAAAGCAAGGCTGTTGTTTTCCATAACGGCCGTGATCCTTGTAACATCCCTCTGTCCCCTCCCGGCAATCGACTACGAGGCGCAGCTGTCCTACGTAGAGAAAAACACGAAGAAGCTCTATGGCAAAAAGAGCGTCGTCCTTCAGGGACTGGACGAGGGGCTTCTTTCCTATTATACGGGCGACTACGCCTCCTCCATAAAGAAGCTGACCCGAACCGAGAGCAAGATAGACGAATACTTTGCCAAGAGCATAAGCCAGTCCATCGAGTCATTCCTTGTCAACGACCTCGTCATCGACTACGCGGGCGAGGACTACGAAGACATCTACCTGAACCTCTTCAAGTCCCTATCCTACTACCACCTGGGGATGCTGGAGGACGCGATCGTCGAGATAAACCGCTTCGAGAACAAGTCCCAGAGCATCGCCCAGCGCTACGAGGCAGACCTCATCAAGGCGCGGCAGGCCTCCGAGAATGCGGACACTGCCCCGGTCAGCGTCACCTTCCACAACTCCGCCCTGGGCCAGTACCTTGCCCTGCTCTACCACCGGGCGGACGGCGACAAGGACGCGGCCCTGAGCGCTGCCCGCTACCTGCACGATGCCTTCGTCACCCAGAGCAAGCTCTACGACTTCGACGAGCCGGTCAAGCTGGTCAACGCCGACCTGAACGTCCCCAAGGGCAAGGCACGGATAAACACGCTCGCCTTCTCCAACGGCAGCCCCTACAAATCCCAGATGTACTTCCCCGCAATCATCTTTGACGCGGTGGTCGCAATTCCCTTCATGAAGACCCGGCCCCCCAAGGTAGGATTCGTCGGGGTCAAGGCGACGAACCGCAAGACCGGGCAGACCTACAAAAGCTCGATGTACCAGATGGAAAGCCTGCAGAACGTCGCGCTCGACACCTTCCAGACCCACTCGGCAAGCATCTACAGCAAGGCGATTGCCCGCATGCTCGTCAAACAGCTGTCCAACGACATCTCGCGCGGGGTGGGCGAGGTGATGATGGACAGCGACGACCCGACGATTGCCCTTATCGGAGGCATCCTGCAGCTGGCCTCCTTCGCGGGAGAAGTCGGGGCCTGGCTCACGGAGACCGCCGACCTCAGGATGTCCAGCTACTTTCCCGCGCGGGCGGATGCGGGCGGCCTTACCGTGGACCCCGGCACATACGACATAACAATGGAATTCTACCAGACCAAGGGCGGCAAGCTGATGTACCGCAAGAAGTTCAAGAACGTCAGCGTACAGGAGGGCAAGCTCTGCCTGCTTGAGGCGGCATACCTGGGCAATGACGTTCTGGACGGACAGTAAGCAGTGCCAGGTTTGCCGGCCGTTCCTTCCTGCATTGCCATAAGCCCGGCATTTCGCTATAATTTCTGACCATACAACTATGCAGATACGACTGGAACACCTTACCAAGACATACCTGGCGGGGGCGGAGCGGATTGAGGCCGTCAAGGACAACAGCCTGATCATCCCCGAGAACAAGATATTCGGCATCATCGGAAAGAGCGGGGCGGGCAAATCCTCGCTCGTCCGCCTGATGAGCCTTTTGGAGGCCCCTGACGCAGGGGCAGTCTACTACGACGACAAGCGGGTGGACAACCTGGACAAAGCCGCCCTCATACAGCAGCGGCGCAAAATCGGGATGATTTTTCAGAACTTCAACCTCTTCTCCTCGCGGACGGCGGGTAAGAACGTCGCCTACCCCCTTGAAATCTGCGGGATGGGCAAGGCGGAGACCGAAGACCGCGTCCGGGAGATGCTGTCCCTCGTCGGCCTCGAGGACAGGGCGGACGCTCCCATCAGCACCCTGTCGGGCGGACAGAAGCAGCGGGTCGCGATAGCCCGCGCCCTCGCGGCTGGGCCCGACGTGCTCTTCTGCGACGAGGCGACGAGCGCGCTCGACCCCCAGACCACGCGGATAATCCTCTCGCTCATCCGCGAGATTCAGGCCAAGATGAAGCTCACGGTTGTCATGATAACCCACCAGATGGAAGTCGTGCGCGACGCATGCTCGCAGGTCGCCGTCATAGACGGGGGCAGCGTGGTGGAGCAGGGAAAGGTGGAGGACATCTTCACCTACCCCAAGTCGCCGGTCACTAAGGAATTCCTTTCAAACCTCAAGGCCACGGGCGGCGAGTCGTTCGTCCGCTGGTCGGATGAGGGCGGCATGTACACCCTGCACTTCACGGGCGGAACCCCTGGTGAACCTGTTCTGAGCCGCCTGTCACGGGTCGCGGACGTTGAGTTCAACATCCGGGCGGCCGGGGTCCAGCACATTCCGGCATCCAGCGAGGCGGACGGGCATGCGGGTCAGGACATCGGCACCATGCTGCTGGATATCAAGGGAGAGCAGGGTGAGAAGGAGAAGGCCTTCGCCTTCCTGAAAGAGAACGGAGTCATCGTGGAGAAGACCGGTGACGGCAAGGAGGTACGGTAAATGGCGGAGCTTCTTTATTTGGTCGGAACCTCGACGCTCCAGACCCTTATCATGGTGTTGTTCTCGACGGTGTTCTCGATGATTCTGGGATTCCCGCTCGGCGTGCTCCTCTGCATCACGAACGAAAACGGCATCATGCCGCGCAAGGTGCTGAACCAGGTGCTGAGCAGAATCGTCAACGTCCTGCGCTCGTTCCCCTTCATCATCCTGATGATTGTCCTCTTTCCCCTCTCCCGCCTGATTGTCGGGACGAGCATCGGGACGGCGGCGACAATCGTGCCTCTTTCCATCGCGGCAGCCCCCTTCGTCGCCCGCGTCATAGAGTCCGCCCTCAACGAGGTGAACCCGGAGCTGGTGCTTGCGGCAAAGGCGATGGGGTCAACGAACATGCAGATAATCCTGAAAGTCCTTGTCCCGGAAGCCCTGCCTTCGCTGGTGGACGGGGTGACCCTGACTATAATCAACCTGATAGGATATTCGGCAATGGCGGGCGCAATCGGGGGCGGCGGCCTGGGAGACCTGGCCATCCGCTACGGCTACCAGAGGTTCCGCACGGGCATCATGGCGGCGGCGGTCATCGTCATACTGGTGCTGGTGGAGCTGATTCAGTTCTTCGGCTCTCGGATAAGCCGGAGCCTCATCGCAAGGCGTTAGGGGACTGGAGCCTCAATCGTAGTACTCTATCGTATATTCCTTGCCGCTGTCCACGAAGCCTGCCCTCTTGTAGGCGGCGATGGCGGCGGGGTTCTCCTTTCCCACGAACAGTACGGTCGCCATCCCTTTCTGTGCCGCGCTCTCCGCGAGGAATGCGGTCAGGGCGGTGGCAAGCCCCCTGCCCCGCTCTTCCTGTACGGTATACACGCCTCCGAGCTGCATCACCTTGGAGGCAATCGCATTGGTGCCCGCCTTCGCCACGACGCGGGGCTCTGCTGACGACTCCGTTGTCTCCGTGCCGGAGACTGCCGTCACGATGACCTGGCTCCCCAGTGCCTCCCGTAGCTGCCCCCTCTCGAACTCCTCGTTCAGCTTCCGTCCCTTGATAAGGACTTCCTCCCGCATGTAGGCGAAGTGCAGGGGGAGGAGGGCGGCTTCGTCGGCCTTTCCCGCCACTTGGATGCGAATGCCCCCCGTCAGACGTTCTATGGCACGGCGGGCAGCATCCCTGTCCCGGTGCTCCATGAAGTAATATCGCCTGCTCTCGCAGATTTTCGGCGGCTTTGGCAGGCGGGAAAGAATTCCCCGAACCTTGGCAAGCTCGCCTTCAAGTGCCGAGATGCAGAAAAGCTTCTTCCCCTCCAGAAATGCGGCGAGGGCCTTGAGCGCGCATCCCCGTGTCCCGGACAGACAGGGGAGGAGTATGTCATCGTCACGAAAGAAGAAGACACCGTCTACGACCGGCTGTTCCATGCTGCCGCCGTGTACGATAAGGTAGACCCCGTTCTCCCGGTCCAAGATTCTCCGGGTCAGGGCGCAGCAGGTTTTCTCGTGGGGCAGGACGAACGCGAGTGCGCGGAGGAAGTCTTCTTTTTCTCTGGCTTTGAGTATCCGGCAGTCAGGCATGGTACGGTGCGTCAGAAACGAAAAGACTCCGGCCCTCCTCCGTATGAAGGACGAAACCGGAGCCTTTTCCTAACAGAATTATCGTCTGGTATAGCGTCAAAAAGATGTTCAAGCTAAGGAGCTGCCATTAAGACAGCGGACGGACTTAGCAGATAACGACTGAGTTGTCCGTGTGGGAGAAAGGAGCGGGAATGTACTTGTCGGCATTCCAGTCATTCTCCCAGTGCTTTCCGTCAAGCAGGTAGCGGAACTGATATTCCTTTCCGACGGACAGCTTGAGCTTCACGGAGAAGCTTCCGTCCTTGTCCTGCTTAAGCGGGGTCTCAGTGCTGGACCAGTTGTTGAAATCCCCGGCAATCGTTACTTCTTTTGCTCCATGCGCGGCTTCCTTGGAAACGGAGAAAGTAACCGTGCAGCTAGTCTTATCCTTAGAGTAACTTTTTTTCAAAGCCATACAAAAACCTCTTATAATCCGTTGAAACGTATTCCAACTTTTTTGCTAGTCTATAATAAAAGAAAAAAATAGTAAAGCCCCCTTGTCCGCACTAAGGCAAAAACAAGGGTGACGAAAACGTTTTCAGACTAAAAAAACTTACTTGCTCAGTGAAAAACTCTCGGGCAAAAGCTCCGCGAGCGTCCGTACCTTGTATTCCGTCTTGCTTTTGGGCATTATCACAAGGAAATCCGCTGCGCAGAACTCTGCAAGGACCTGTCGGCAGACACCGCAGGGCGGGCAGTAGCCTTCCACCTGCCCCTCGTTGCCGCCGACCACGACGATTGCCTTGAACTTTGTCACGCCCTCGCTGACCGCCTTGAACACCGCCGTCCGCTCGGCGCAGTTGCTGGGCCCGTAGGCCGCATTCTCCACATTGCAGCCGCCCCATATCTTGCCGTCCGCGTCAAGCAGGGCGGCCCCCACCGTCCAATGGGAGTAGGGGGCGTAGGCGAAGTCCATCATGGACCAGGCTTTGTCCAGCATCTGCTCAATCGGTAGCCCCTCCAGCAGGGCTTTTCTCTCGTTTTCTTCCATAAGCATATACCTCCTCGGAAACTCTATCACGAAGGAAACATCGCCGTCAATCGATGGCGCAACCTCCGCATATAAAACCTGTCAGTCTCCCGCCTCTTGACAGGGGAAAAACGGTGATTTAGAATTACATGATGTCTGGATGCGGTCAGCCACATTGCCCGTCTCCATAGAGATTTACAAAGGTTCCTATGACACGGATTCAAAAAATCCTGTTTGAGTATCGGGATGAAAAGTACGGCGACTTCTCTGCAAAGCTTGTGCCAACGCTGCCGCGCGGAGCATTCATCGGCGTGCGCTCGCCGTGCTACAAAAAGATAATCGGCCAGATACATGAGCTGCCACCGGACGAAGTGCAGGATTTCCTTCAAGAACTGCCCCACACATATCACGAAGAAAACTGCCTTCACATCGCTCTCATAAATAAAATCAAAAACTACGATGAATGCCTTTCGGAGCTCAAACGCTTCCTGCCGTACATAAACAGCTGGGCTGTGAGCGACGGGCTCAATCCTCCTGCCCTCAAAAAGAACAAGGGAAAAATTCTGCCGGAACTTGAGCAGTGGATTCGTACCGAAGCCCCTTACACCAAGCGCGTCGGCATGCTCCTGTTGATGAAATATTTCCTTGATGGCGATTTCAAGCCGGAATATCTTGAGCTCCCGGCCCAAATCCGGAGCGAGGAGTATTACGTCAACATGATGACCGCCTGGCTTTTTGCGGAGGCCCTTGTCAAGCAGTGGGATGCAACGCTGCCATTTATCCAAAACAAAAGGCTCGATTCATGGACTCACAACAAGGCGATTCAGAAAGCGTGCGAAAGTTTCAGAATCTCTCCCGAGAAAAAAGAAATGCTCAAATCACTTCGAATCAAGAAATAAAGATGAATTGGGGAATAGCACAGTTGGAACGGAGGCAGCCGTCTCAGTTCGTTTTTACACCGGAAGTTCCCGCCCGTCCAGCACCGCCTGCCTCAGCTCGCTGCCGGCGTAGACCAGCTTGAGCGAAAAGAAAGGAACGCGGCGGGCTATCAGGTCCAAGAAAATCTCATCTCCCTTCCAATGCTCCAGGTCATTGAGCTTCGCGATGGGAACCCACTCAAGCGTTCCCTCGTCGCAGTCCTTCAGTTCACCCGTAAAGCTGTCCGAGTGAAAGAGGTGCATGTACTCGCCCTCGCAGCTGTCTGACACGAAGGTGACAATGCCGCAGTAGCGCATCCCCGTCAGCTCCAGCCCGGTCTCCTCGCGGACTTCCCGCTCCACGCAGTCCTCGGGGCTTTCCCCCTCCTCGCAGTGGCCGCCTATGCCAATCCACTTGTCCTTGTTGATGTCGCCGGCTTTCTTGATCCGGTGCAACATCAAGTAAGACGAATTCCTTTCTATATAACAGAGCGTCGTGTTCTGCATCCCGCCACCTACTTTGCCTGTTCCCACCCCATTGCGCATTTG
>CACYDQ010000383.1 GCA_902773215.1 uncultured Spirochaetaceae bacterium
ACCCTTACGGAAGACGATGCCGCCAACCTCAGGAAGGGCGGGCTGATCATGCACGGCTACGGGCTCAAGGTGTCCGCGATGACCCTGACCATGGCCGCCGGCACCGTCTCCGTTCCCGCTGGCAAGCGTCCCCACAAGCCCAACACCGAGCCCAAGTCCGTTTCCGACGGCAGGCAGCAGGCGGGACCCGTGGGCGGCCCCTTCGCCGAGCACGGAAAGCTGCACGTGGACGGGGCGTATCTCTATGACAGCCACAACTCCCGCTACCAGCTCCACGGCATGTCCACGCACGGGCTCGCCTGGTTCGGCGGCTACGTCAACAAGGACGGCTTCAGGACCCTGCGCGACGACTGGAACAGCAACTGCATCCGCCTTGCACTCTATCCCGGCGAGTACAACGGCTACTGCAACGGAGGCAACCAGGAAGAGCTCAAGAAACTCGTCTGCGACGGCATAGACTACGCCAGCTCGTTGGGAATGTACGTCATCGTGGACTGGCACGTCCTGAGCGCCAACCCGACCCAGTACAAGGAGGCGGCAAAGGCATTCTTCACCGACATCACCAAGAAATACGGATCCTACGGCAACGTCCTCTACGAGATATGCAACGAGCCGACGGGATCCGACTGGGACAGGGTGCTCAAGCCCTACGCCGAGGAGCTGATCCCGGTCATCAGGCAGAACGCACCGGACGCAATCGTCATTGTCGGCACCAACACCTGGTCGCAGGAAGTGGACAAGGCGGCCAAAAATCCAATCACCGCCTACAGGAACGTCATGTACACCCTGCACTTCTATGCAGACACCCATACCCAGTGGATGCGCGACCGACTGGAATCCGCCGTCAAGGCAGGCCTTCCCGTGTTCGTGACGGAATTCGGCACCTGCGACGCATCCGGCAACGGGGGCTTCAATGCGGACGAGAGCCGGGCCTGGTTTGACCTTATGAGCAAGTACGGCATAAGCTGCTGCAACTGGAGCCTGTGCAACAAGGACGAGACGGCGAGCGTCATCAAGAGTTCCTGCAAGAAGCTCTCCGGCTGGGGCGAGGGCGATCTCACGGAGTCCGGCAGGCTCGTCAGGCAGTACTTCCACAGCTTGAAGAAATAGCCGCGCTCGGGTAATATGTCCTTACTATGGAAGAAGACAATTACCTGGTGGTATATACGGATGGCGGATGCCACGGCAACCCCGGCCCGGGCGGCTGGGGGGCTGTGATAATCGACGGCAACGACGTGCGGGAGCTCTCGGGCGGCGAGAAGGCGACGACGAACAACCGCATGGAGCTGACCGCCGCCATCAGCGTCCTTGAGACTGTGTCCAAAGAAGGGAAGTGGGCGGGCAAGACCGTCCGCGTGTTCATAGACAGCCAGTACGTCAAGAACGGCATAACGAGCTGGATTGCGGGCTGGAAGCGCAACGGCTGGAAGACCGCCGCCAAGAAGCCTGTGCTCAACCGCGACCTCTGGGAGCGGCTGGACTCGCTCGCCTCCGCGCTCACGGTGCAGTGGGTCTGGGTCAAGGGGCACGCCGGGGTCAAGTACAACGAGGTCTGCGACCAGCTCTGCCAGAAGGAAATCGCTAAATTTGAGTAAAAGGCTCATCCTCTGCTTTCTTCTCCTCCTCCCTGTCCTCCTCCTGCCGCTGAGCTCCGACTCGCAGTCCCCCGTGCAGGACGGGCCGGCCGGCAGCATCGATTTCTGGAGCGACTACGCTGCGGACGAGCTGTCCCGCGCCATAACGGAGCGGATGACGGACGAGGAGCTGCTTTCCCAGGTCTTCATGTTCGGCTGGGCGGGGGCGGAGCCGAGTTCCCTGCTCAGGCGATGGGTCACGGAGCGGGGCCTGGGCTCGGTCAAGGTCTTCGGCTGGAACACGGACAACATACACAGCGTCGCCCGCTCGGTCAAGACCCTGCAGGAGGAGTCCCTCAAGGGGCGGTTCAAGATACCCCTCTTCGTCGCAACCGACCAGGAGGGCGGCTGGATCCGCCACGTCAAGGGTGAGACCCAGATGACCCCGGGCAACATGGCCATCGGGGCGTCCGGATACCCTGTCGATGCATATTACTCCGGCTACTACATCAACAAAGAGATAAAGGCCCTGGGGATCAACATGAACTTTGCCCCCGTCGTGGATTTGTACACCGACCCCAAGTCCTCGGTCATCGGCCCGCGTTCCTTCGGCTCGGACCCGCAGAAGGTCAGCATCCTCGCGGAGGCGTTCTCCAAGGGCTGCATGGACGCGGGGGTCATCCCCACCGCCAAGCACTTCCCCGGCCACGGCGACACGAGCCTGGACAGCCACGGCAAGCTGCCCGTCATAGACATTGACGAGGAGACCTGGCGGCGGCGGGAGCTGGCCCCCTTCAAGTTCCTCATAGCGAACAACGTCCCCGCCATCATGAGCGGCCACCTGTCCTTCCCCCAGATACAGGGCGACGGAACGCCCTCCTCCCTGTCCAGGAAGTTCCTGACCGGCATCCTGCGCGGCGAGCTGGGCTACAAGGGGCTCATCATCACCGACGACATGATGATGAACGGGGCGACCGAGTACGCCGGGGGACTGGCCCGCGCCGTGGGCATGGCGATAGAGGCGGGCAACGACATCGTGATTTCCTCCACCACGCCCGGCCTGACCGAACGCCTGTGGACGGACAACCTGGCCCGCATGTCGAGTTCCCCGGACTTCCGGGAGCGGGTGACGGACTCTGTCCGCCGCATCCTCAAGGTCAAGCTGGAATACTTCAAGGGGGCCGGCCCCGCCCCCCTCTTCCCGGACGAGACGACTATCGAACAGTTCATCCCGGACAAGGAAGGGGAGAAGTTCTTCCTGGAGCAGGCCTGCCGTGCCGTCACGGTCTACAAGGGGGCGGAAATACTGCCCTACAAGCCGGAGGAGGGGGAGCGCGTGCTCATTGCGGGGCCATTCCTCTCTCTCTATGGCGAGGGCAGGAAGCGCTATCCCACGGCGGCCACCTTCCACTACAGCTACGAGCTTGCCGCCGACCGCTCCAACTGGGACGAGTGGAATGCCAGCAGCCTGGTCAGCGTCGCGAGGAACTTCGACACGATTATCATCAACGTCTGGGACGAGCATACCGCGAACTTCTGCCGCAGGCTCCGCGGCCTGGGCAAGAAGGTCATCATCCTGTCGATCATGTCCCCCGTCTATGTCATGGAGGACTTTGACTGGGTGGACGCGATAATCTGCGGCTACAGCTACTCCGACTACTCCTTCAAGGCCCTCTTCGCAGTCCTTTCCGGCGAGATACAGGCCGAAGGAAAGCTCCCCCTCTAGGGAATCCCCCTGGCACTGTATAAATTGCCCTTAGTTTGTATCGTGATACTGCATAAATTGCCTTTAGTTTATGTCATGAGATGGCATAAAATGCCTTTAGTTTGTGTCATGATACTATATAAATTGCCTTTACTTTGTGCACGGCTTGCTGTATAATGCTGTTTATGGAATTCAGGCGGAAGATCATACACAGGCTGGAAGAATGGAAGAAAGACCCCTACAGGAAGCCCCTCGTCATACGCGGCGCACGGCAGGTGGGAAAGACATCTGCCATCAAGAGCTTCGGCGCGGCGTTCAAGTCCTTTGTCAGCCTGAACCTGGACAAGGAGCCAGACAGGAAGTATTTCAGCCCCCGGTACACGGCGGCGGAGACCGTGAACCGGATATGCCTGGACAAGCACATCTCCCTGACCGATGACACCCTGCTGTTCATAGACGAGATACAGAACTCGGCGGATGCGGTCGCCCTGATGCGCTACTTCTACGAGGAGATGCCCGGCCTCTACGTCATAGGCGCGGGTTCCCTGCTCGAGGTGATGATGGAGGAGAAGAAAATCAGCTTCCCCGTCGGCAGGGTCCAGTACCTGTACATGTACCCCATGACCTTTGAGGAATTCCTGGAGGCGGCCGGCGAGAATCAGGCACTGGAGCTCTACCGGCAGGTCCCCGTGCCCGCTTACGCGCAGGAGACCCTTTCCCGCCTGTACAAGCTCTATTCCTGCGTCGGGGGCATGCCCGAGGCGGTGAAGCGGTATGTGGAGACGGGCAACATCGCCTCCGTCTCGGACGTGTACGAGTCCCTGTTCACCGCCTATTCCGACGATGTCGCCAAGTATGCCAAAAGCACGGCAGAGGCCCGCACCATCAGGCACATCATAGAAAGCGCCCCCGGCGAGACCGGCAGGCGGATTACCTTCGAGAAATTCGGGAACACGTCGCTCAAGTCCCGGGACGCGGGCGATGCCTTGCGGACGCTGGAAAAGGCCATGCTGCTCTACCTCCGCTATCCCGTGACCGTCTGGGAACCGCCCTTCCAGCGCGACCTCAAGCGGAAGCCCCGCCTCCAGTTCCTGGACATAGGCCTTTTGAACTATAAGCTGGGGATAACTTCCACCTACCTGACCGACACCCCCCTCGGTGCCCTGTACCGGGGACTCGCCGCCGAGCAGGTCACGGGGCAGGAGCTGCTTGCCTCGGACATGGCGGTGCTCAAAAAGCCCCTCTTCTGGGTCAGGGAATCCAGCCAGTCCAACGCGGAGCTGGACTTCCTGCTGGTCCGGGACGCGGCCCCGGTCCCCGTGGAAGTCAAATCCGGCAAATCCGGCACCCTCCGCTCCCTGCACTCCTTCATCGAGCGGTCCGGCATACGCAGGGCAATCCGCCTGTACGACGGCCCGATTGCCACGGAGGAATGCGTTACTGCCGGGGGAACCAGGTATGAGCTCGTGAACCTGCCCCTCTTCCTTGCGGCGCGGTGCAGTGAATATATCGAAGGCTTTTAGCAGAGGCTTTTAAAATAAAAAGACCGGCCTTTCGGCCGGCTGCCCATCAGGCAACCGGGCGTAAATGGGTGGGAGGGGATAAAATTATACGCCCGGTATATTATGTATCGGTGGAAGTGCCGTTTTCTTGAATCAAATTTGGGAAAGGGGGAGGGAAGGCCGCACTGAGCGCCGTATGCGTAAAAAACAGTTGACAGCCTCTTTCCCTTTGGTATAGCATTGTACTGGATATGTTGCAACTTTCTACAGAGACAGTGGCTCCCGGCTCGTACATATTTGTCGAGGACAAGGAGCCCAAGGATTATTTCTATATTATTCGCAGTGGTGACGTGCAGTGCATACGCAGGTACAGCAAGAGCTCCCGTACCTATGAGCCGGGCAACGTCATAGGCGTGGTTCCCTGCATGACCGGCCGTTCCCAGACGGAGAGCGTCATCGCGAAGAGCCAGGTGACGCTCGTCAAGGTGCCCCGCTCCCAGTACGAGGAGTTCATAATGGGGAACCCGACCGTCGCGATGAAAATCGTCCAGATGCTTTCCCGCGACCTGCGCAGCTTCAATGAGGCCTACGACAAGAAGACCGGGAACATGGGCAGCCACAAGGATCGTACCGTCAAGCTGTACGAGACTGCCCGCTACTACGAGGAGAAGGAGATGACCGATGCCGCGGCCTTCGCCTACTACCAGTACCTGAAGGAAGCCCCCGAAGGCATGTACGCGGGGGAATGCAGGAGGGCCTACGAGAAGATTCAGCCCAAGTCCCATGCCGTCTACCTGGACCCGTCGGAGGAGGCCAACCGCTCCTACCCCAAGGGGACGATGATTTTCGCTGAGGGGCAGACGGGGAGCGAGATGTTCATCATCGGCAGCGGATCCGTGTGTATTTCCAAGGTCTCGGGCGGAGAGGAGCAGGCAATCGTCTACTTCAAGAAAGGAGACCTGCTCGGCGAGATGGCCCTGCTGGAGAACGAGTTCCGCTCGGCCAACGCCATCGCCGCCGAGGACTGCAACCTCCTCGTCCTGAACCGGAAGAACTTTGACCACATGGTCGCGACCCAGCCACAGTACATACTCAAGCTGACGGCTACCCTCGCAAACCGCTACTGGTATTCCTACCGCAGGTACGGGAACGTCTGCCTGAGCGACAGCCGGGAACGTCTGGTCGATATGCTCGCGATACAGGTAGAGATGAAGAAAGGCAGCCTTGTCCGCCCCGTCAATTACGAGACGGGCCTGAGCGTGCAGGACCTGATGGTCCTGTGCAACCTGGAGGCATCCGGTCAGGAGGAGGTCGCCTACCTGCTGGGCGGTACCCAGGATGTCGCCGTGAGCGGCGGCAAAGTCATCATCAAGGATGTGGAAAGCCTCCTCAAGCAGGCCGAGTTCTACCGCAAGAAGAGGGACAAGCAGGCGCTCTAGGCCATGCACTTCTTCTTGCCCCACTCGGGGACAAGGCGCTGGGGATCGCGGCTGGTCAGGAGCTTGCCGAAGAGAATGGCGGCCTGGGCGAAGACCTGCGAGAGGATGATCCGCTCGTCCGGGCTGAAGGAACCGAGCACGTAGTCCGCCACGTTGCCGTCGGCGGGCTTCCCCACGCCGAATCGGAGCCGCCAGAAGTCCGCCGTGCCCAGGACGCCCTTGGCCGAACGCAGGCCGTTGTGCCCGCCCAGGCCTCCCGACCACTTGAGGCTGACCGTGCCGGGTGCGAGCTCTATCTCATCATGCACAATCAGTATGTCCTCGGGGGGAATCTTGAAGAAGCGGGCCGCCTCACCTATCGCCTCGCCGGACAGGTTCATGTAGGTCAGGGGCTTCATGAAGTACAGCTTTTTGGGGGCGGCGGCGACGGTGCCTGCGGGCACGTTCGTCCCCTCCGGGAGCCACGAGACAAACTGCTCCCAGTCTGCCGAAGCGAACTTGCTTTTGTATTTGTCCGACCAGGAAAGGCGGGCTGCCCAGGGCAGGCTCTCCTCAAAGAGCCATGCCGCATTGTGGCGGGTGTTGGCATACTCCGGTCCGTAGTTTCCGAGAAAAGCGACCAGCTGTATCATATCCTGCTTATTTCCTCGCAGAGCTTCCTGGCCGCCCGCAGGTGGGTGACGGGGCCGGGGTGCTGGCGGGAGCCGCGCTCGTCCTCGCCTTCAAGCGACTGCGGGTCCAGGCGGATGAAGGTGGCCGCCCTGTCGCCGCTCTCCCGGACGTAGTCGTCGAATCCCGCCTGTATCACGTCGCCCTGGTCGAAGGAGCACATGCCGTATACCCAGATGATGCGGGCGGCGGGGTTGTTCCGCCGTATCTTCCTGAGGAAGTCCGTGACCCCCTGCCGGAGCAGGTTCAGGTCGGTCAGCTTCCACATCGTGCCGTCGGCCTGCGCCTTGGGCGGGTTCGTCCGGTAGGCCCCGCTGTCGTTGGTCCCCAGGTTGACGACGACGACATCCGCTTTCCACGAGGAGAAGTCCCAGGGCTTCCTGCTGCCGAGGGCCTCGTTCCTCGCTCCCTTGGCAAGGCCGCAGACCTGCTCGTAGTAGTCGGGCATCGCGCACGCCCGGTCGTTGTCCCATGAGCAGGTGACCCCCCAGCCGCTCTGCGAGAGCAGGTGGAAGTCCGCTCCGAGCATGTCCGCCGTCATCAGGGCGTAGTTGTTCCGGACGGACATCCACGCGGGAATCCAGTCCATTTCGCCGGGGGCCCCGGCAAGCCCTTCGCCTGTCGTCAGGCTGTCGCCGACGAATTCGATGTTCAGCTTCTTCTTTTCTACGGGGAGGAAGTCCTCGTCCTTTGCAAGCGCGCTCGTCGCCGTGATGGAGTGCAGTATGAGGGAA
>CACYDQ010000384.1 GCA_902773215.1 uncultured Spirochaetaceae bacterium
CATTGCCGTGTGCTTCCTCAAGGAGCCTGTTGACATGCAGGCCCCGGACAGCCGCAAGGTCTACGTCTACTTCATCTTGCTGACCGCCGCTTCCCAGAAGCATCTGGAGATACTATCCGCCATAGCCAGCCTTGCCAAGAACAAGAAGTTCAAGGATTTGCTTGAGAGCAGGCCCGGCGAGGCTGCGCTTCTTGCGGGCATCCGGGAATGCTGGGCGTGATGCCTGTCTTTGCAAGGCTCAGGAAGCTCAATGCTTCTGATGTATGCCTGATTCTGTTCTCTTTTGCCGTCATCCTGATGACGGTACTGCCATTTTTCCTGCTCTGCCAGTACAACCATCCGGGGGACAACGATAACTGGTGGATTTTCAGGAGCTTCCTGCAGAGAGAGTCAGGCGGCATTACGCTGGAAAGCTTTTTTTCTTTCCGGGGGGCGATAAACTTTGCGAACATCTTCTTCTCGCCCCTCTGCAACCACCCGGAAGGAATGACGGAGGGGCTTTTCAGGTTTTTTCTCAGAACTTACCATCTTACCGCAGCTTTCTATGTGCTGCTTTTCTGGGGGTCGGCGACTGTCCTTTTTGTTGCCTTGAACCGGGTCTTTTTCCGCTTCGGGAGGAGCAAGGGGCTCTTCTTCTATTCCCTTTTCATCTACCTGATTTTTAATTCCGTCCATTACCCGACGATGGCCTTCTTTGATTTGGTCAGCAGCTCGGGCTACAATGCGGGGCTCTCATACTTTTTTCTTTTTGTTGCGGCGACCTTCCTGTGTTATGGCAGCGAGGGGCGGGCACGGCTTGTGTACGGGATTTTTTGTGTCCTTGCAGGAGCGTTCTGCATTTTTTCGATGGAGTACTTCCCCTTTATCTGTGGTTGTATCTCTTTCTCGTTCGTTCTGTATGATCTTTTGAAAAAACGGCGGATTTCTGTCCTTCATACGGTGTTCTGGCTCGTCTGCATCGCCGTTTTTGTCCGGAATTTCCTGTTGGTGAAAGGCTCTGTTACGCCTGATGCCGACGGATATGTCGGCAAGTACACCGGGGGGACCGACTCCGGCCTGACTTTGGCCGTGACGCTCGGTACCATGCTCTCCAGCCTGAAGGAGAGTTTTAACCGCTATTCATGGCAGCTTGTGAGCCAGCGGCGCTACCTGCCCGCGATGTTCCTGCTCGTGGCCGGAATGTCCCTTGCCCTGCATAGAAGGGGGCTCAGGCTTTCCATCCTGGCAGTGCTGCCGTTTTTCCTCGTTATACTGGGAGTTGCCGCCATATTCAGTTTCGCGACCCCGGACGTGTTCGTTATGCCCCGCTATGCGTGGACCTTGTTCGTCCTGATTTTCCTGTACATACTCGCGGTTTTGGTCAGCATTGTGAGTACCCTGTTTTTTGCGTTCAGCGATGCCCTCGCATCCGATTCATCGGGAGATTTTTTCCTCGTATGGGAGGGGCTGGGGGCTGCTTCGCGGATATTCAAGAAAGCGATGGAGAAGGGGAGGGTGCTCTTTTCTTTTACGGCGCTCTGTACCCTGATTTTCTGCTTCTTTGCCCTCAAGAATTCCAAGTCCGTCGTCGCCAACGCCTGGAAAGACCTGCTGAAAGGCGAGGCTGCCGAATATAACCGCGAGATGACCGAGCGATACGATGCGATATTCTCGGCGGAGAAAGGCGAGCCGGTCTACTTGTTTCCTATCCTGCACCGGCCGCAGAGTCTCTTTGTCAGGGACTCTATGGAATTCGAGGTGAACAGGGTTTCCGTTCGGGGCTTCTTCGACAACGATGACCTGTATTTCAAGGTCGGGGACCTCATTCTTCGCTAAGCGCGTCCTGCTGCGGGGCGACGATCCGTCCCTTGAAGAGCATTTTGGGGTATACGGTCAGGTGCAGGCTCTTCTCGAATGAGGCGAACCTCCGCATCTCCCGCTCATCGCCTATGACGACATTGAAGCCCTTCCTGCCTGCCCGTCCAGTGCGGCCTGCCCGGTGGATGAAAAAGTCCTTCTCCTCCACAAGGTCCATCTGCACGACGTGGGTTATGCCCTCTATGTCGAGCCCCCGTGCCGCCACGTCGGTCGTTACCAATATCTTGCATTTACCGCCCTTGAACTTGTCCCAGGCATCCTTCCTCCTCTTCTTGTCGGTCTTGGCCCCCAGGGCCTCGCAGTCTATGTGCTTGTAGCGGAGCTTGGAGACGATATTCTCCACCTGGTCCAGGCGACTCGTAAAGACAATCATCTTCTGGGGGCTGACTGCACGGATGAATGAGCGGAGCGTGTCTATCTTGTCGCGCCGCTCGGCAAAGATGGCCCAGTGCTCTATCCGGGAGCGCAGCACGTCCTCTGCGGGCAGCTCCACCAGCTCTATCTCCTCTTTTATGCGGGCTTCCGTTATGATTTTCTTGGTGTAGGTGCTGACGGTCGCCGAGTTGCCGATCAGCTGCAGGTCTTTCGGCAGCCGGGCAATCATCCCTTCCGTTGATTCCCTGAGCTCGGGGGAAAGCAGGCGGTCAGCCTCGTCCAGTACCAGTGCCTCAAGCCCCTCGACTTTGAGCTTCTTCAGGTGTATCAGCTCAAGGAGCCGTGATGCGCCGCCGATGACTATCTCGGGTTTTTCCTTGAGCTTTTCTACCTGCCGGTTTATCGGGACTCCTCCAACAAAGAGGGCGGAGGTCATATCCGTGCAGAGCTTTACCTGATCACGGATTTGGGAACACAGCTCCAAGGTTGGTGAGACTATCAGCAAGCGTATCTGCTTCCGTCCGTTCTCCTCTTTAGAAAGTCGCTCCAGGAGGGGCAGAAGGTATGCGAAGGTCTTGCCTGTCCCGGTCTCGCTCTGGAAAAGCACGCTCCTCCCTTCCGCAATGAGGGGAATGACTTTTTCCTGCACGGGGGTTGCCTCCCGTATCCCTTTTGCCTCAAGCCTTGCAGAAAGGCCTTCTCCTATGCCCAGCTCCATGAATGTCTTGCTCATGTGCATACTATAGCATTTTTTCTTGTTTTGTGGTATGCTTTTTGCGATGAAAGTTGGAATCGACACCTTCGGATGTGACAGCGGACGCTCGGGCCACGGCTCATATCTTTCGTCGCTGATAAACGCCCTTCCCGAGGATTCATCCCTGTCATGGGAACTGTTCGGGTCCGAGATAGACAGGTACACTTATACTGAGGAGAAAGGCATTCCGTTCACGTCGGTTCAGCTGCCCGACAGCCTGAACATGGAGCGGCTCTGGCATATCTTCCGTTGCAACTCATTCAGCAAGAAGCGTTCCTATGATGCCGTCCTCTATGCGGCCGGTCCCCAGCTTTTGCCCTTGGACTACCGGAAACCGGGAGTGGTCATCATTAACGATGTGATTTCATCTTTCTTGGCGAGCGAGGACTCGGGCCTTTATAAGCGGTTTGTCATTAAATCCCTGTCCCGGGCAGGCTGTGTGGTGGCGGGAAGCGAGTTCATCAGGCAGGACATGGAGAAGTGCCGCATTAGGACCCGCCGGCTTGAGGTCGTCCACAGCGGCATAGACCATGGAACCTTCACTCATATAGGCAAGTCCGAGAGCAACGTCGTGGACATAAAACCCTTCGCCATAAAAAAGCCCTATCTCATTTACCCCAGTCGCATGCAGGGGGCAGCAAAAAAACATGTTGAGCTGATAAAGGCTTTCTCCCTCTTCAAGGACAAGACCGGGCTTCCGCACCGACTGGTCATAGCAGGGAGTGAGGGGCCGGAGGCGCAGAACGTCAGGAACGCAGCCCTGTCCTCCAAATATGCGAGCGACATCTTCATAACGGGCTATTTCCCTCACGAGAACTTCGGGGATCTCTACCGTAACGCGGACGCATGCATCTTCCCGTCCGTCAATGAGGGGGTTGGGTTGCCTGTCATGGAATCCATGGCATCCGGCCTGCCCGTCGCATGCTCGTCCGGCGGTGCGCTCAAAGAGATTGCGGGAGAAGGGGCGATTTACTTTGACTCGGATAACATCGAGGAGATTGCATCCTGCATTGAGAGAATTGTTACGGATAAGGAGCTGAGGGAACTGCTCGTAAAGAGGGGGCTTGAGAAAGCAGGGAACTATTCTTGGGAAAAGACAGCCGGACGGATACTTGAAATTCTCAAGTCCGTCTGCGGCTGATAAAAACCTGCCTTTCTAGGCGGTCTTCTGGTCTACGAGGAGCATCTCCGGGCTGGGGATGTCGTTGTGGACAACGATATCCTTGGTGATTTCCAGTTTCTTCTTGCCCTTTATGCTCGGAATCTCGAACATCAGGTCAAGCAGGACCTTCTCCACGATGGCGCGGAGTCCGCGTGCTCCTGTCTTGCTCTTTATCGCGATGTCGGCAATCTCGCTGATAGCCTCGTCATTGAACGAAAGTTCCACGTCGTCAATCGCAAAGCTTGCCTCGAACTGCTTGGTTATCGCGTTCTTGGGCTCACGCAGGATGCGGATAAGATCCTCCCTGTCCAACTCCTTGAGGGCACAGGTAATCGGGAGACGGCCGATGAGCTCGGGGATAATCCCGAAGCGCACCAAGTCGTCCGATGTGACCTGGTTCAGAAGTTCCATACGCTCTTCCTCGGTGCGGTGGGTACCTTCCGCGCCGAAGCCGATCGACGATGATGAAAGCCGCTGTTCGATTATCTTGTCCAGACCAACGAAAGCTCCTCCGCAGATGAAGAGGATGTTCGTCGTGTCGATGTCTATCATCTCCTGGTTAGGATGCTTGCGGCCGCCCTGCGGCGGAACGGAGGCATGGGTTCCTTCCAGAATCTTCAGCAATGCCTGCTGCACGCCTTCGCCGGAGACATCGCGGGTAATCGAAGTGTTCTCGCTCTTGCGGCTTATCTTGTCAATCTCGTCGATGAAGATAATTCCCCGTTCCGCGGCGCTCACGTCGCCGTCAGCCGCGTTTATCAGCTTGAGCAGGACGTTCTCAACGTCCTCGCCGACGTATCCAGCCTCTGTCAGTGTCGTCGCGTCAGCAATCGCGAAAGGAACCTTGAGCTTCTGTGCGAGGGTCTTGGCGAGCAGGGTCTTGCCGCTTCCCGTTGGTCCTAAGAGCAGGACGTTGGACTTCTCTATCTTCACGTCGGAGGACAGCTGTTTGTCACGAGGCATGGACAGCTGCTTGTAGTGGTTGTACACGGCGACTGACAGGACCTTCTTGGCCTGCTCCTGCCCGATGACGTACTGGTCAAGGTACTCCTTGAATTCCCTGGGGGTGGGGACGTCGTCCATGCTTATCGGTGCGATGGAATGCCGCTCATCGTTCAGAAGGGACTGGCATGCCGAGACGCAGTTCTCGCAGATGTATACGTCTGAGTTCGGGGCCTTGACTATACGGCGGTTCCCGTCCGCAACCCGTCCGCAAAACGCGCAGTACTGCTGGTCGCTTCTTCCAAACCCTCTCATTTAGACTCCTCCTTCGCGCTCTTCATGATGTGGTCTACGATGCCGTATTCCAAGGCTTCCTCGGCGGGCATATAGAAGTCACGCTCCATGTCCCGGGCGACTTCTTCCTCGCTCTTACCGGTTTTGCTCGCAAAGTACTTGATGGAAAGCTTCTTCAGGCGAATAATCTCTTTTGCCTGAATCGCAATGTCGCTTTCCTGTCCCTGTGCCCCGCCCCAGGGCTGATGAATCATGACGCGGCTGGAGGGGAGGGCATAACGCTTGCCGACGGTACCGCCTGCGAGCAGGATTGCACCCATGCTCGCGGCCTGTCCCATGCAGATGGTCTGGATGTCACACTTGACGTACTGCATCGTGTCATAAATCGCGAGCCCGGCGGTGACAGACCCGCCCGGGCTGTTGATGTACATATTTATGTCCTTGTTCGGGTTCTCGCTCTCAAGATAGAGAATCTGTGCGACGACCAAATCCGCCGTCTCATCCCGGATTTCACCGTCAACGAAGATAATGCGGTCCTTCAAGAGGCGGGAATACAAATCGTATGATCTCTCACCGTTCCCGCTCCGTTCGATTACATACGGGACAAAACCGCCACCCATATATTCATTCATCTCAGACTCCTGTAGACTATAAGCTGCTGGCTATAATGTAAACAAAAAAACGGAATGTGGCAAGTGAGGCCCACATTCCGTTCCCTGTGCTCCGTGGAAAGATTAGGCTTCCACCTCATCGCCGAACAGCTCGGAGAATGACTTCTTGTCGCCCTTCTCAAGCTTGACTTCCTTATAGAGGGTCTCGAAGAGCTTGTTCTCCTTCACCTCGTCAACAAGGTACTCCTTTGCCTTAAGGTCCTTGTAGTGCTCCTTTACTTCGTCAATGCTTATGTCGTTCTGCTCCGCAATCTTCTTGTACTCTTCCTCGATATCATCGGGGCTGACGCTGATGTTCCTGTCGCTCATGAGCTGATCTACGATGATGCGGCTTTTGAGGGCCTTCTCCGTATCGCCGACCCACTGCGACAGCATTGTCTCCTTTGTCTGGCCACTTGCGCTGACCATCTTCTCAAGCTCCTCGGGGGTGGTCTTGAACTGATTCGCCATCATCCGCCAGCGTCCGTCGTTCTCAGCCTGAACCATCGATTTGGGCAGGTCGAAGGGGTTGTTTTCGACCAGCTGCTCCAGAAGGCCCTGCTTTTTTATCTCATCCAGCTTCCTCTCCAATGCGAGATTCATGCTGCGGCTGATGTCCTTCTTCATGTCATCGAGAGTCTTGTACTTCTCGTTCACGTCTTGCGCGAGGTCATCATCCAAGGCGGGCAGGTTGCGGAGCTTAATCTGCTTGATCGTCACGCTGATTTTCTTGGTCTTGCCGGCAAGATCGGCATCCTTGTCATCCTTCGCGTAGGTCTTCGTGATGACCTTGCTCTCTCCCTTCTTCATGCCGAGGATGTCATCGTCAATCTTGAAGATGTTCTCTCCGGAGCCCTCGGTAAAGACAAAGTCCTCCCGCTCGCTGCCCTCGATGACCGCGTCATTGTCCCCGAGCTCCTTGTAGTCAATCGTCACGATGTCATCTTTCTCGACCGGGTCATCGTCCTTCTTGTCCAGCACGGTCGCATTGCGCTCCTGTATGGACTTGAGCTCCTTGTCCATATCCGCCTGCGTGACCTCTGCCTGGGGAACCTTTATCTTTATGCCGTCAAGCTTTTTTACCTCAACTTTGGGGAACACATCGTAAACAAGCGTGAACGTAAGATCCTTCGTCGTGTCCAAAATCGGCATGTTATCGTTCTCGAAGGTGGGCTGGGAGTAGGGGAGCGGGCGGAAGTCCTTCATATCCTCGGCACTGATAAGCTCGTTGAGGGCCTTATCAATCAGTTCGCCCGTGATTTCTGCCTTGAGACCTTCGCCATATTTTCGCTCAAGGACGGCGACCGGAACGTGTCCCTTGCGGAAGCCCGGAATCTGTATGTTCTTTGAATACTTCGCCATGGAATCCTTGTAGCCGGAGGCGACATCCTCCTGCGCTATCGTGGCAGTAAGCCTGACGGCCGAATTCTCAATCTTCGTGACTTCCTTGCTAATTTTCACTTGGAATCCCCTTGCAAACATAAAAATTTAAAAAAAAAGCGATTTGGGTTTCCTCCAAATCGCTTTCAAGTTAGAGCGGGAAACGGGAATCGGACCCGCGACATCAACCTTGGCAAGGTTGCGCTCTACCACTGAGCCATTCCCGCAAATCTCACATCCGCATGAGCCGTAGCTTTGCGAGAGGAGGGACTTGAACCCTCACGCCGACGGCACCAGATCCTAAGTCTGGCGTGTCTACCAATTCCACCACTCTCGCTTCAAGGGTGCTGTATCGGACCGACGGGTTAAATCCAAATCCTTATGAGCGATCGGGGGCTCGAACCCCGGACCCACAGATTAAGAGTCTGTTGCTCTACCAACTGAGCTAATCGCCCTTGTTTTGTTAAGTGGTTGCTAGTCTAACAAACTTTGTTAATCTTGTCAACCCCTTCGATTACTTTTTTTTATCTTGTCAGTTGCGTCCGACAGGATTTGAACCTGCTACCTCCGGATTCGAAGTCCATTGCTCTATCCAGTTGAGCTACGAACGCGTTTTTTCGTGGTCGCAGTTCCTGCGGTTCGGCTTAAGGGTGCCTAGTGGGTTTCGAACCCACGACAACCAGATCCACAATCTGGGATTCTACCGCTGAACTACAGGCACCATGTAATCGATGTTTAGTACTATATAGAAAACGCAAAATTTTGTCAATCATCTTTTTTGAAAAAAATCGAAAATTTTTTCTTTTTTTGTAGGAAAACTTCTGGAATATGGGGGAGTAGCAGAAAAATGCTCCAGATAGACAAGTTTACGGTATAGTGCTGTGCGTCAGATTTCCGTTTTCCATTGTGAATACGGAATCTGAAACAGCTTTTGCCTTTTGCTCATGGGTTACGAGAAAAACCGCACAGCCTTCATCTGC
>CACYDQ010000385.1 GCA_902773215.1 uncultured Spirochaetaceae bacterium
AGCACGATCAGCGTGGAGGGCCTGGACGGCGCGCCCGCGGGCGTCAGCTACGTGTGGACGGACGAGGCCGGAAGCCAGCTGGGCACCGGGGCGACGCTGACCCGCACCGCCAGCGAAGTTACAGGCGGTATTGTGCCCGCGGACGAAATCACGAAGACCTACACCGTGACCGTCTCCTACACCGACGCGGCGGGCGAGGCAAAGACCGCCAGCGCGTCCGCCTCCGTCACCGTGGGAGGCCCCGTGACCCTGCCCGCCTTCAGCATCAGCATGACGGCCCCGGCCAGCATGGACAGCTCGTATAGTACTTCCACGGCATGGGCACTGCCCACCCTGACCGACGGCTTCACGCTCACGCCGACCTCCGCCACGGGCAGCTTCCCCGGCGGGACGACCTTCCACTGGGAGATTCAGGCGACCGGCGGCAGCCCGATAACGAGGACGACCGCCACGGGCGAAAGCTGCACCGTAAGCCCCGCCGACCTGGGCCTGGACGACAGTACGATGGGCACACAGGCGGCCCCGACGACGATAGCCGTCCGCTGCACTGCCAAGAACGACCGGGCGGAAGATGACGCGGACGCGCCCGCCATAACGCAGGATATGTTCCTCTTCTACATCATCCCCGAGTTTACGGTGACGATAACCCCGCCCGAAGGCTACGACGCGGACAAGAGCGACCTGACCGACCCTGACACCTCCAAATTCGCGCTGACAGACGTGACCGGGGCGTTCAGCTTTACGCCGGTGCCCGCTGCGGGAACAAGCTTTCCCAGCGGAACGACCTTCCACTGGGAGATTCAGACGATCTCCACTACAGGTAATGCCGATTCAGGCGAGCTTCCGTCCGACACGGCCGCAGACGAGGACGCGAGCGCGCCCGTCACGGCATCCGGCATGCCGGAATCCGGCATCGGATACGGCCCGGACAATGCCGCCGGCATCACCGTCGTCTGCACGGCGAGCAACCCCCATGCCCTGGTCAGCAAAACGAAAAATGGCCATGCGCAGGCATTCAGGCTGTACACCCTGCCGGACTTCACGATAAGCACAACGATGAGCACGACCGCCTACAAAGCGGACAAAAGCACGCTCAGCACCCCGGCCGCCCCTGTGGAGGTCCCGGTATTCGCCCTCACCGGCGGCCTGACGAACGACCTCACCTTCACCGCCGTAGCGGACACGTCAAGCCTCCCCGCAGGCTCGACGACCTTCCCCTGGGGCACGGCAACATTCCCCGCGGGAACTGTCGTCAGGTGGGAACTCATGGCGAAGGAACTGACTGCGGACAAATATGTCACCCCTGCAGCTCCTGCACCTGCAGCGGACGTGTTCGACATTCAAAAGACGCCAGCCAGCCTGGGCCTGCACGAGGAGGGAGCAAGCGGTGCCACAGCGGCCAATACGATAGGCGCTACGGCCGCCGGCGCCTCGCCCATAAGCATCAAGTGCACCATCTCGCACGACTACGCCGTGGACGACGTGACCGTCAATGCCACGGTCAAGGTCTTCCGCCTGCCGCTCGGAAGCAAGGCCGCGCCAGATGCCGTCGGCGACATCGTGTTCTCGGACGGCAGCGCAGAAGCCTGTACCGCAACACTGACCGACGAACAGAAAAATGCCGCGGTTGCGGTCATCTTTGATGCGGCGAACAAGAAGGGCGTGGGCTTGAACGTCGGAACGGGCAAGTGCTGGTGTGTCGAAGGTACAATTGCATACCCTGTCAGGACTTATGCCACAAGCTTTGATGACGGCAAAGCAAATACAGACCAGATTGCGGGCCTGTCAGACTACAGCGAGGGTAACTATCCGGCATTTGCTTACTGCAGGGCGTACAGTGTGCCGGGCTACACAAGCGGCTGGTATTTGCCTGCCCGTAATGAACTTTTGAGCCTGCGTACAAATAAGACTGCGGTAGAAGCGGCCTTTACCAGTCTGGGAGCGGCAAGTCCTTTCGGTATGGAACATATGGACCAAATGTACTTTTCATCAAGTCAGTACGACTCGGATACTAATCGTGATTATGGTTCATTCGTCAAGCTGCTTTACGATACATCGGATCCGACAGCTTATGGTGGTTACGGTTATACTACCAAGCGCACTGCCTGTAATGTTGTTGCCGTGCGCACGTTTGACTGACGGCGCCGCCGCCCGGCGGCGTTACAGACTTGCAATATTGTTTTGCCGGCTGTACAAACCTTAAGGAAGCTCCGGTGCTGCCCGACGGCGTGTTGTGTATAGATTCCTGTTTTGAAGCTTGTTCCAGCCTGCAGACTGCCCCGGTGAGCGACCCGGAGACGCAGTTCTCCCTACGCGGTGTTCCGGTATTTGAGCGGGGTAATCCCCTTGTAGCGGCGGAAAATCTTTATGAAGTAGCTGAAATCATTGAAGCCGCAGTTGTAGGCTATGTCGGAGAGCTTGTCCTGGCTGTCCCTCAGGCAGGTGCACGCCATGTTCACCCGGAACCAGTTCAGGTACTCTATGGGCGAGCGACCCGTCGTGTCCTTGAAAAGGCGGCAGAAGTACTTGGGCGACAAGTGAGCCGTCTCCGCCATGTCCTCCAGCGTGATGTTCTCGCTGAACCTCTTCTTTATGAAACTTATGACCGCCTCCATCTGCTCCTCCTGCCTGAGCTTGCTCGCCGAGAGGGACTTCTTCTGCATGTAGAGCCTCTGCTTCTTTATCTCCCCGAACAGGAGGAAGAGGCTGGCAGTAACGACGAACTCGAAGCCCTCGCCCTGCGTCTTCATCGCCTCGAAAAGCCCCTGAACTATAGAAAGAACCTTCTCGTTCGTGTGCGGGATAACGTTGTCGAAGATGACGCTCCCGCTGACAACGGCGGAGATGAAGTCGTCCGGGTAGTAGCTCCTCAGGCGCAGCATGTCCATGTCGAACACGACGGACTCGTACAATGCTGCCCCCTTCCGCTCCGCGTCCCCGTGCAGCACCTTGCTGGGGATGAAGCAGATGTCATCCTTGTCCAGGGCGGCCTCGTGGTCGCGGACAAAGATGTTGTAGGTCCCGGATATGACGTGTATGAGCTCGAACTCCGTGTGCCACATGACGGGCAGGTCGTAGCGGGGGTCCACCGTGCTGTTCAGGTAGTACTGTATCGGGAAGAGCACCGTCCCCCGCTGGATTTTCTCCTGCGAGCCGGGAGTGCCCTTCTCCTTCAGAGGATGCTCGGAATATTCGTTGACTAGCACTTTCGTCATATTTTATTCTGAATTATACCACTAGCGCGTCCGGCTTTCCAGTACTATAATCATACTCATGATTGAGAAACGGATATACGGGAACCCGGTTGAGACCGGCGCGGTCGTCAGTAAGATGGACGGAACAAGGGAGGACGGATGGCCTTTCGCATGGCGGCGCACGATGAGGCGGGACGACATCGTGTTCGGCCTGGGCGAGAACATGCATGGAATCAACAAGCGGGGCTTCCGCTACGTCAGCTGGTGCTCGGACGTGCCCAACCAGGGCGAGTTCACCCCCTCCATGTACGGGGCGCACAACCTCATCATCATATACGGGCCCTCGGACGGATCATGCGAGGCCCTGTTCTTCGACAGCGCGTCGCGGGTGACCTTCGACATCGGCTATACCGAGAAGAATACGATCGAGGTCACGTCGGAGGACACGGGAATCGTCCTCTACACGATACGCCCTGACGATGCGGACACGCGCGGGGACGAGAGCGTCCTGAACGACGTGGTCCGCCAGTTCCGCACCCTCATCGGAAGGAGCTACATCCCGCCGCGCTGGGCGTTCGGCCTGCAGCAGAGCCGCTGGGGCTACAAGACCGAGCAGGACATCCGCGAGGTCGTGGAGGGCTACCGGAAGGCGGGCCTGCCGCTTGACTCCGTGTGCATGGACATAGACTACATGGAAAACTACAAGGACTTCACGGTGGACAAGGAGAAGTTCCCGGATTTGGCGGGGCTTTCCCGGGAGCTCAAAGCGGACGGAATCCGCCTGGTCCCGATAATCGACGCGGGCATCAGGATAGAGGAAGGCTACGACGTCTATGACGAGGGGATGGAGAAGGGATACTTCTGCAAGAAGGAGGACGGGACTCCCTTCGCCGCGGGGGTCTGGCCAGGCCGCTCGCACTTCACCGACTTCATGCGGGAGGATGCGTCGGAATGGTTCGGCTCCAAGTACAAGGCGCTGACCGACCAGGGAATCGAGGGCTTCTGGAACGACATGAACGAGCCCGCGATGTTCTACTCCGACGAGTCCATCCGGGCCGTGTTCGAAAAGATAAAGGAGTTCGAGGGAAAGCGGCTGGACGTGGACTCATTCTTCAAGTTCACGCCCCTGAGCGGCAGCACCTTCAACCGCCTGGACGACTACCAGAGATTCTACCACGAGGTCAGGGGGGAGGACGGCACTGTCAGCCGGATGCGCCACGACAAAGTACACAACCTCTACGGCTCGTTCATGACGCGGGCGGCCGCCCTCGCCCTGCGGAAGATTTCTCCCGACAGGCGGACGCTCCTCTACAGCCGGGCCTCCTGCATCGGAGCCCACCGCTACGGGGGCATCTGGACGGGCGACAACGCGGCGACCTGGGAGCACCTGCGGCAGGAGGTAAAGATGCTGCCCTCGCTCAACATGACAGGCTTCCTCTACTCCGGGGCGGACATCGGCGGCTTCGGCGGATCAACGACGCGCGAGCTGCTGCTCCGCTGGCTCGCGTTCGGGGTGTTCACGCCGCTCATGCGGAACCACAGCGCATGGGACACGCGGCGGCAGGAGTTCTACGCATTCGGGGACACGGAGGACTACCGGAGCGTGCTTGAGCTCCGCTATGCCCTGCTCCCCTACATCTACAGCGAGTTCGTCAAGGCGGCCCTGTCCGGCGGCATGTTCCTCCGCCCGCTCGGGTTCGACTTCCCCGGCGATGACAGGGCCCTGAGATGCGAGGACGAGCTCCTTGCCGGCGAGGGTCTCCTGATTGCCCCGGTCTGTGAGGAGAACGCGCGGGGCCGCTACGTCTACCTGCCCGAGGACATGACGCGGGTCAGCTGGCGGCGGGGAAAAATCAGGACACAGGAGATGTCCAAGGGTTCCTACTATATATACGTGCCGCTGGACACCGTGACTTTCTTCGTCAGGAAGGGAAAGCTTGTCCCCCTCTGCGCCCCCGCCAAGGACACGGAGAGCCTGGACACGTCGCGCCTTACCCTCGTGGGGAGCGGTGACAGCTACGGCCTGTACGAGGACGACGGCTTCACGCGCGACATTCGGCTGGAGGGGCATCTGCGGACACTCGTGCGGTAGAGGTTGTTCGTGACATGGATATGGCTGCCGTCCACTGCCTTGGCGGGGGCGGCATCCGCCAGCAAGCTGGAATTCAAACGTAAACCAGCTTGTACGGGATTGTGAACAAGATTGATTTTTTTCTTTACAAATCCCGGAACTGGTGTTACCATAAATATGAAAAGGTTTTCAA
>CACYDQ010000386.1 GCA_902773215.1 uncultured Spirochaetaceae bacterium
ACATACTCGTAGCCGTTGCTGTCGAGGGCCGCACGGACACAATCCCCCAGCCCGCGCCTCAGGGACGAGGATGAGAGGGCCGCAAAAACCGCCGTGACCGCAAAGAGCACGACAAGGAATGCGATAAAAACGCCGAACTGAATGAACTGCTTCTTGTAGACGAGCAGCGCGTCGCTCGGGCCGGTCCAGTCCGCGGAACCGTCTGTCTCTTCACCTGGCATATCGCTCATACCGACTGAACCTCCTTCAGGGCCTCAAGGCGGGGCCGTATTGTTTTCTTATAGAAAGACTTCATCTTGCGCATCTCAAATCCCTGGATGAATATGGAGATGAAGTTCATCACGAGCACGACAAAGACATAGCCGACCGAGGAATTCCCGTAGCCCAGTATCACGAAAGAAAAAATGCCAGCGCACAGGCCGTAGAGGAGCTTTCCCCATGCGGTGAAGGGAGTTGTCCCGAACCACTGCAGGACGAACAGGGTGGAGAAAAGCACGCCGCTCGTCAGGAAGGCAAGGAATATGTCCCCGTACAGCTGTGTTCCCGCCACATACGATATGGGGATAAAGCGGACGAGCAGGCCGTAGGAGAGGCAGAAGGAGAAAGGCACCAGCAGCCCCAGCATGTCACCGGAAAAGAGAATCAGCGAAGCGAGAAGGTTCAGCAGGTTAAAGCGGAATGCCGGGATGGGGGAGCCAGAATCCCAGAAAAGCGACACGTAGCCGTCGGGAATCTCCATGCCAAAGCGGCGGAAAACATTCCTGTTCAGGAAGTCCGTCACGATTGAGTCCATCGGGGCCAGGGCGAACTGCCCGTCCCGTATCATGCTGAGCGCGGCGTTCTTCTCGCGGAAGAGGGAAAAATCCCCACCGAAAGACGGGAAGGGACAGGCATAGATGAAATAGGCGGCGGCCACGGCGAGCGCGACCGGGTTTATCCAGGAGGCGGCAAAGCCCTCAAAGGCGTATTTTCCCAGAGCCATCGCACAGAAGCAGATGATGAAGACGGCAACTGGCGGGTAGGTCGCAGGAAGCAAGAAGCCGACCAGGAGCCCCTGGAGCAGGGCGACCAACACGGTGACCACAGAGGGCCGCTTCTTGATGCCGTACAAGGCTTCCGCCAGCAGGGAGGCAAGGACGGCGGCAAGAATGACGAACAGGGACGAATACGAGCGGGTCAGGAAAAGCATCGCCACCTGCGGAAGCAGAAGGCAGATCATCACCGACAGGACAGTCTTCGTGGATGGCGAGACATATATATAGGGACTCTGCAAGACGCTTTTGTTCTTAAGGCTCATACGCCCTCCTCATTCTTCAAAAGGGATATTATCTGCGCAAGCGGTATGTGGGAGGGACAGACCGTGTTGCAGAGACGGCAGCCGGAGCAGAGGATCTTGCTCGCGCTGAAATAGCCGTCGTCCGGGACATCAAAAATCACCGGGCTTGCGATGACATCAGGGTACAGCTGCTCGGGGCATACACCCCGGCAGTTGCCGCAGCGTATGCAGGCGGTGAAATCCTGATTGTACATCTGCGTCTTGGAGATGAAGGTCAGGGACTTGACGGACTTCGTGATGGGGACATCGAAGTCGGAGAGCATGGTGCCGCACAGCATTCCGTTGACGACAACCCGCTCAGGTTTAATCTTGAAGCCCCCGCACTGCTTCGCCAGGTCAGCGATGCTCGTGCCGTGCCTGACCTTGAAAATGGCGGAGGTCATGAGGCAGGAGCCTTTCACCTCGACGAAGTTTTCTATGACGGGTTTCCCCAGCACGATTGCCTCGTACACGTTGAGGAGCGTCCCCGAATCGACAAAAAGGGAGTTGCCGTTTATGCCGCCAAAGTACTCGGACTGGGTGTTCCGCACATATTTCCTCACCGCGCGGATGATGTTCTCCTTGAAACCGCAGGGGTACTTGCTGTCATCCAGTTCCAGGGTCAGGACGGCAAAATCACTGACGAACTTGTTCTCAATGGACACACCGCCGTTCCTGGGAAGGAGGAACACGATTCCCTGAGCATTCATCAGGGAGGCAAGTATGGAAGCTCCCTCCGCGACCTCGCGCGTGTAGTGCCTTCCGATAAAGCTGTCAGTACCCCGGCTGGGATCCTCGTCAAAAAGGCGGACGACCAGGAAAACCCCGTCCTTCTCCCGGCAGCTGGAAATCTGGGAGACCAGGGACGCGCTGCCGTCAAAGGTATTGACAACTCCCTTGGCAAGGAGCAGCTTGAGCACGTCGTCATAGCCCACAGCTTTCCAGTCCCGCGTCTCCTCGCTTTTGCCGAGGAAACTGAAGGAACCTGACAAGCGTATCTCAAGCCCCTGCCCCATCCGCCCGTTCGGGAGCCTGCATTTGACGACAGGACCTGCGACACCCGGGATCGGGGAATTGACGGCGGCATCCTCACGCCCGTCCTCCTTCATCGGGAAGGCAATGAGCTGCCCCTCCATGACCGGCTCACCTTCCTTGACCAAGCATTTGTAGCGCTTGTCCGAAAGCTGGTTGAAGGGAACGACAAAGCGCCTCGGCAGGAAGGGCGAAAGGCAGTCAGAGAAACGGGTCCTATACGAAAGAGCCAGCTTGCTTACGGTTTTCATATCCTATGACCTGCTCCTGTTGAAAGAATAAAAGACCGTGCACAGCATGACCGGCACGCTCAGAGATAAGACTATCACTATCAAATTGAACA
>CACYDQ010000387.1 GCA_902773215.1 uncultured Spirochaetaceae bacterium
AGAACCAGGGGAAGGTCACCCTGTCCCCGTCTTCAATGATGGGGAGCTCCTCTGCCCGGAATGCCCGCTTCATGAGTTCCCCTTTGGACTCCGTGAGCCTGCGGAGGTTGTCCATGGCCGCATCGTCAAGCATGGATTTCGGCATGCTGACCGAGATGCCCGTCCCTTCCGCCTCCGTTTCTTCCGGGGTGAAGCTGTCCCCGATGAGGCAGTGGACCAGGCGCTCCATGGCGTCCGCATCGCCTTCCGTGCTGAGCTCCCCGTCTTTCGAGACGGTGTAATCCCCGATCCTGTAAGCCGCGGTCGGCATCCCCAGGTACTTGGCTTTGGTCTGTAAGATCCCGCTGATCGCGTTAACGAGCGCCTTCCTGTCTTTCCCCGTTACGTTGAAATGGTACGTCATGTCAGTGTCCTCCTTTTCTTTTGGTAGCACACATATTCCCGTACATCCGCCGGGATAGCAAGGCGGGATAGTGTACAAAACAGGGAAGGGCGGTTTGTGCATTACTGCCCGTCCGCCCATGCGATGCCCGCGAGGACGAACCAGACGCAGGGGAGCGCCACGCCGTTGCCCCAGAGCCTGTACTCCGCGGAGTCGAGGTGCGGGGCTTTCAGCCACTTTATGACCTGGTTCCGGGTCTTCGGCTTCTTCGCATGCGTCACGCACCTGCGGTGCTCCTCGAAGACTTCCGTCCAGAAACTTATCTCCTCCTCGGACGGGTCCTCCGTCCCGAGCCCCGCGCACCACCAGTCCGGGAAGCCCTGCAGCCTCGCGCACTCCGTCGGCGTCAGCCTCCGCACGATGTAGTGCGGCTCCGCGCTTATGACGGGCGGCTCCTTGTACTCCGTCGCCACGAGGGTCCCGAGCGCCGGGCCGTCCGTGAACTTCGTAAGGTGCGAGTTCTTCGTGCCGTGGTAGACGGGGGCTGCCACGCCGTGGTGCTCCGTGGCGTTCAGCGTGTACATCGTGTCCGACCCGTTCCAGCCGTCCCCCTTGTGGCTCGGTCTCTGGCCGTTCCCCTCGAGGGGGTATGCCTTCCCGACTACGGCGATCCCGCCCTGGCAGCATCCGGGGTTCCCCCCGTTCGTGTCGAGCGTCCTCGATGTCCCCGCCTCGTAGATCCCGGAATGGGGGTTCCCCGACAGCATGGCGTGGCTCCGGTCGGAGCTTATGCCGAATGCGCACGGCGCGAACAGCGCCTGGTCGTTGTTCGTGGCGAGCGTTGCGGACCTGTCCTCCTGCACGAGCGCGCCCTTGCCCCCGCCTTCCTTCCCGCAGCGTATCTTCAGCGTGTACGGGACGAGCGGTCCGCCGGGCGCCATGATGAGCGGCACGTTGTTGCCGCCAGTCGCCATACGGGATGTGAGCGTCTGGACGGTACCGCCCTCCTCTATGCGGATGCGGCAGTCAGCCGGGTGGTGCTCCAGCGCCACGGCCGCGGGAACCACCCCCGCCCGTAGGGTGGGGGATGTCTCGTCCGCATATCCGATGGAGCGCGACGCTGCCGAATGCTCCGTGCAGAAGCCGGCGGCCATCACGACGGGCGGGTGCCCGTGGTCCTGCGCCCTCAGCGTCCCTGCCGTGTCGCCGGACATGCCCATCCTCTCCCCGCCCTGGTCGTTCAGGCAGATGCCGCCTGCCTCTCCAGTGCCGCTTTCAGGATCGCGGGCAGCTCTTTTCCACGCCTCGAAGCCCTCCGCAGAATACCCAGACAGGCCTTCGGACTTAAATAGTACCTCTCCGGCACGTCCGCCTCCAAGATCTGCGACAAGGAAGATGCGTTTCCTGCGCTGGGGCACTCCCCAGTGCTGAGCGTCGAGAACGCGGTAAGCCACGCTCCATCCGTCTCCCATGTATACGTCGGCGCAGGGCCATCCGTTCTTACAAGGCGCAGGCACCTCGCAGGACGGCTCTTTGATGCCGATGACCGCTTCGAGGACTGCCCTGAAATCTTCGCCCCCGTTGCTGCTGAAAGCGCCCGGGACGTTCTCCCAGACACAGTATCTCGGTCTTTCTCCATTGGTCTCCTCCCTCATTTCCTTTATGATGCGTATGGCCTCGAAGAAGAGGTTAGACCTCTCCCCTTCAACGATGCCCGCCCTCCTGCCGGCCATGGACAGGTCCTGGCAGGGGCTCCCGAACGTGATGATGTCGACGGGCGGCAGCTCCGCCCCGGACAGCCTGCTGATGTCCCCGTAGTGCCGCACCCCGGGCAGGCGCTTCGTCGTCACCCGGATGGCGAACGGCTCGATCTCTGAATTCCACAGAGGCCTGATTCCGGAAAGGATGCCCGCCAATTCAAAACCCCCGGAACCCGAAAACAGGGAACCGAGGGTCAGTGTTCTGTTATTCATTTTCAGTATCCTCCATATCTGATGCAGCTTCATCGAACGTGAGACGCTGCCCGCCGCGGATGACATACACGCCCGCCTCTTTGCCGTGCTCCCCGCACCATGCCCGGTACCGCTGGACGGCAACGTCCACGAACTTCGGCTCCAGTTCCACGCCGTAACAGACCCGTCCGAGCTGCTCACATGCGATGAGCGTGGAGGCGCTGCCGAGGAAGCCGTCAAGCACCAGGCCGTTGGTCATCGTGCACTGGCGGATGAGGTAGGCGATCAGCTGCACGGGCTTTGAGCTGGGATGCGACCATCCTTCCTTCCCGGAGTCCTTTATGCCGTCAAACTCAAAGACGGCGGTCTGTTTCTGGTCACCGTACCAGATATGCTTGCCGTCTTTACGCCAGCCGAAGATGATCGGCTCCATGTTGAACTTCCAGTCTGTCCGCATGAACGGGGCCCGCGGCTTCTTCCAGACCAGCCCCGCGCCGACCTTGAATCCGGCATCTTCGAAAGCATCGTAAAAGACACGGCTCTTCATGGTGGCATAGAACTCATAGATGGAAGCATCCTTCGACATGGCATTCCTGAAGTTCGTGAACACCTTCATGAGAAATCCGTAGGCTTCTTTGTCA
>CACYDQ010000388.1 GCA_902773215.1 uncultured Spirochaetaceae bacterium
AATAGCCTGTCCGCAAAAGAAAAATAGCCTGTCCGCAAAAGAAAAATAGCCTGTCCGCAAAAGAAAAATAGCCTGTCCGCAAGCGAAAAATAGCTTATCCGCAAGAGAAAAATAGCCTATCCGCAAAAGAAAAATAGCTTATGTACGGAAAAACGCCCGCATCACCGCCCCGGCGTGCTCAGTAGTTCCCTGCCGCTGCGCCCCCCTTGACTTTCCGTGCCCTAATGGTAAAATGGGGGAAATTTCACAGAGGTACTTGTATATGGAAGAAAAATATGTCCTGTCCGTCCTGGTGGAGAACCACGCCGGAGTCCTGAGCCGCGTGTCCGGCCTGTTCAGCCGCCGCGGGTACAACATCGACTCGCTCACTGTCTGCGAGACCTCCGACCCCGCCAAGTCCCGCATGACGATTGTCGTCCGGGGGGACGAGTACATCCTTGAGCAGATAGAGAAGCAGCTGTCCAAGCTGGTGGAGGTCATTTCCATAGAGCACTGCCTGCCTTCCGAGACCTGCCAGCGCGAGATGGCCCTCATAAAGGTCAAGGCGGGCGGTCCCAACCGCGCGGTCATCCTGGAAACCTGTAACATCTTCCGCGCTCACATCGTCGATGTCGCCGCCGAGTCCCTCATCGTGGAGGCGACGGGCAGCGAGGACAAAATCTCGTCCCTCATCCGCCTGCTGGAGCCCTACGGCATACTTGAGCTGCTCAAGTCCGGCCTCACCGCGATGGACCGCGGCGAGAAGGTGATGAAATAAGATCTGCGGGCTTTCCGTCCTGCCTTATTGCCGGGCGGGGAGCTTGTGCCAGCGTTCGTCCCAGACTTCCCAGGAGCCGCTGCAGAATTCGATTCTGCCCGTGCGGAAGACGCGGGGGCAGAGGGGAAAGAGTTCCTCTCCCTCATATGCACGGCGTGGCAGTTCTGGCAGGGAGGGGAGGGGAGGCTTGCAACCCTCTTCCGGCTTCTCCAGCTCTGCGAACACAATCCTGAGCTCCTGCACGGTCCCGTCCGCGTGCGTCAGCCTGACAGGGAAGAAGAACTGCCCCCCATCTTGTTCCGGGGCGGCTATCCGGCAGGACGAGAAGCTTTTCCCCGGTTCGTCCAAGAGGGCATAGAGGGGAAAGCGGGGAATCAGCAGGCCCTTCCCGCCTGTGGCCTCGGTATAGGAGCTGATGAACGAGCGGGCTGCCCTGGCCAGTGCCAGGGCCGTGTCCTTTTGTGGCATAAAGGCTTGCATGGCACGAGTGTAGACAAAAAAACCGAAAAACTCTAGTATCTTCCCGTATGAACCGTAGGATTCTTGAGGCTCTTTTCCTGATTCTCGCCTGCACCCTTTTCCTGGGGGCAAGCTTTCTGATTACCGATAAGTTCATCGCTTCTTCCTCTCCGCTCGGGATGAACGGGGAGCGCTTCGTCGCGATGAACTCCCAGTCCGCGCGGGGCAAGATAACCAAGCCTGAGAAAAATTCTTCCTTATATTACCGCTTTACGAACAACCAGAAAGTGCACCTGCGGCGGGAGATAAAGTCCAACGGCGGCATCTCCCTTGTCGCCGTCATACAGACGATTGACGGCAGCTATGACAAGTCGGCAAAGACCCTGCCTTTCCAGTTCGGTTTCCTCTACGACAAAGCCTCCTCATCGGGGAACTCGGTCGCACCCGGCAACAACTTCGTTTCCGGCGACTACCTGATGTTCGACAATAAGGGCATTGCGTCCTTCCGCCTTTCGGTCAGCGTGGGCAAGGATGGGGTTGTTCCCGCGGGCTTCTTCCTGCACTCCGCCCACCCCTGCAAGATAGAGAGTGTGTCCTTCTCCAAGGTGATGGTCGGCTGGGACTTTTCCGGTTCCGTTCCCCTCTATGCCTTCAGCGACCGGGGCGGCTCGGTGGAGATACTGGAGTCGGTTTCCTGTGATTTTACCGATGCGGACCGGCTGTTCAACAGCAGCCTGCTTCCAAAGATTACGGTCAAACTTGCCCCGACGGACGACATCGGCAGCTGGCAGACGCAGAAGAAGATTCTTTCCCGCTACGGCAGTGAGGAAGTGACGATACGGAGGAGCAAGAAAAACAATACGATGACCCTGCAGCTGGCGGCGTTCAGCGATCCGTTCGCCAAGCTGGACTTCGGTTCGAGCGATCAGGTTCAGGCCATCCTGCTGGAGGCCAATGACCCGAAGCTTGACGAGCGGACGCAGGGAGGCGCCCTGTACCCTCTCGTGACTGACCTCGGCATGATAATCGACTGGCCGAAGGACAAGTGGCGGGGGCCGGATTACGAGCTGTTCGAGTGGGAGGAAGTTCCCCATGTGCTCCTGTTCGACTTTGCGGACTACAAGACACAGGCGGACTTCCTGACCAGGCTCGCTTACTTCGCAGAGAAGACCGGCTACCGGGGGACACTGGTCAGCAACGACTTCGTGCGGACCCACCACGGCTACAATGCCCACGACTACAAGGCCAAGGATCTGGCGGCATTCTTCACGGCGGCATCCCTGCAGGACGTTACCCTGAACGAGCGGGAGTACGTCCTTCGCGACATACTGCTGGCGAACGGTGTTATAGCGGATGCCGGCAACGGAACCTATATGCCGGGGGTGGGGGCAGTCGTCTCCATCTCCAAGGAGTCCCCTGAATACCTCCGCTGGCAGTTCATCGCCCATGAATGCTGGCACGGCATATATTTTACCTCTCCGGACTTCCGTGCCGAGGTTGACACGGTGTACGACGGCTTTGACAGGAAGAGCCTTGAGTTCATACAGGTCTTCTGGGAGACCCAGCCCGGGCTCAACTACGACAGGGCGGACGACTACCTGATGCGCAACGAGCTGATGGCGTACATCATGCAGCAGTCGCTCCCGAATGTCGCCTCCTATTTTGTCGAGCTGGCCAAGCGGTCTTCCGTGAATCAGATGGAAGGGCCTCTTGCCGCCTACATCCGGGAGACCGGGGCCGCCGCCTTCGCCGATGCGGGGGAGGAGCTGAACCAGTGGGCGTTCGACAACTACGGCTTCGCCGCGGGAAGGGTAAACCTCATCTACCGGGAATAATTGACTAAACGCCATATATTTCGTATAGTAACGGTTATGGCCAGCGGTAACTTCATTCAAAATATAATCACATCCTTGTTCAGCGGGGGGGATGACAACGCCATCAAGCGCAAGATGCTCAAGCGGATAGCGAAGAACCTCTCCAAGACGAAATACCATTTTTACAAGCCGTCCTCTCACGAGGTTGACCCGAATTTCGCGAAGTTTTTCTACGAGATATACAAGGCCGTTTCGCCAGCCCAGCTGATGTTCGCGAATACGAACCCCAATTCCATAAAGCGGATAGTCATAGACCTCACCCTGACCGAGGATCAGAAAAAGCTTGCCGAGGCCCTGTCGGAGGAGGAGCTGAACAAGAAGGGGGCGAACATGCCGCTCCAGCAGCTCACAGAGGAGGCGCGGTCCCAGCTGGAGAAGTTCAGCTCGGAGTTCACGAACGACAAAATACTGAAGGCCGATAATCTCTATACCAAGCTTATCCTCTTCAAGAACTTTACCCAGTACGATTTCTTCTTCCTGCTCAAGAAGTTCGACGGCTCCATGAAGGAGCGGAATTTCAACGCCCCGCCCAAGTTCCAGCAGATAGCGGGCTCCTATATCGTCGAGGATATAAAGAACTTCGTCTCTGTGGCCTGGCCGCTGCCCGCCGATGACTGGGAAGACGTATTCAAGCTGATGAAGACCCTTAAGGGTGTAGAGCCGATAACCATGAGCACCTGGAAAAAGGTTCTGCAGCGGCTGCGCTACGTCCGCGAGCAGGGCATACTGGAGATGATGGTTCAGCTGATTACCGAAAACCCGGCCTACAAGGAAGTCGTCAAAGGCGAGGATTACCACATACTCGACGAGTACATCTCCAACACCCGCAAGACGGTGGACGACATCCTGGGAACGCTCAAGGAGCGGCAGACTGCCGGAAAGGTGGACAACCTCTTGTCCCAGATTTTCGGCAATACGAGCATAGAGCCCCTCAAGAACTACAACGATACGATGAGCCAGGCTTTCCTGAACAAGAACCTGACGGGCTTCCTGTATTCTGCGCCGCTTTCTTACCTGAAGCACTTCCTGCTGAACTACGTCAAGAAAGAGGTTCGGGAGCTTTCCGATATCCTCGTTGTCCGCGGTGAGTGGGCGAGCCAGTCCATGTCCCAGCCGATGAGCGAGTCCTCCCACCAGCTGATGGAGCTTTCCTCCAGGATAACAGCCTTGGACGAGTCCCTGGTGGAGTCCGGGAAGTTCGGTTACAAGCTCAGGTCGCTGATGCCCAAGCTGGACAGGGATAGGGAGACCAGGAACATCATGGAGATGACCTTGGGCGACGTGAACAACGAGGCCGCCCATATTCTGGGGATTGCCAAGCAGAACATCATCGTCTTTGACAAGAACCTCAAGATGCTTCTTGAGGATTTCGTCAAGCCCCATCCCGATGTCATGCGTAACTGGAAGGATTTGGACCGCTTTGCCGAAGGCAAGCTCAAGCAGAAGGGTGTGGAGGTCTATAAGAAGCTCTATAACTTCATCTCCCTGCTGCAGAACTTCAACATCTCGATTTCTGAAGCGGGCTGATTCGCCTCGAGAATAAAAAAAAGACCGGCTGTGTGCCGGTCTTTTTTTGTGCCGGGGGTGAGCCCTGTTCCGTTACTTCACCTGATAGACCCAGAGGCCTTCGTAGTGATGGCCGTCTTTGGATCCGAAGACGCTGACTGACGTGAACGCCGTCTTTTCATCTTTGGGGGCGAGGTCTTTGCCCAGTGTGTAATCCCCGGCAAAGTTCCCGTTGCTGCCCTTCGTGAGCTTCTTGAGCTCGCCGCCGTTGGCTGACACGGCGACGGCCTTGTAATCGCCCGTTGCGACCTCGAAGTGGACGGCATCGCCGTTTTTGATTGTGCCTGCGACCGGGGAGACCAGCGCGGTGTTCTGGCAGAGGGTGTACTCCGTGTAGGCGGTCGGATACTTGATTACGTTGCCTCCGAAGCCCGTGTACACGCCGTCGCTGCGTATGTCAAAGCGGAGGACTTCTTCCATGGAGGCGGCGGAAAGTTTGAGCGCGCGGAAGACCTTCTTGACGTTCTCGTTGCGGGTCTCGTCGAACAAATCCTCCTTGAGGTAGTAGCGTCTGTTATGGGCAACCTTGAAGTAGGAGTCGGTCAGGCTCTTGAGTTCATCCTTCGTGATTGCGCCGGAGGAGGCGAGTTTCTTTGCCTTCGGCAGGATGTTGCCGTCGAAGTCCGCATCCGAGAAGAACCAGGGGTAGGTCTCCTCGTCTGAGTGGCAGGCGTAGACGAAGGCCTGGTACTCCTTGGCCGTCGGAACGTCAAACGAAATGGAGAGCTTGTTGCCCGTGCGGCTTATCCAGGTGGCGTTGTCGGCCTTTACCATCGTGACCTTCTCGCAGATTCCTCCCAGAACGGAGACGTTGGGGCTTGCGAGCCTGAAGTCATAGGTGACGGGGCCGGAGATGGTCGTCCGGTAGTCCGGCACGCTTCCGTCAAAGCTGAAGCCGTACTGGAAGAAGACGCCGGGAACATAGGGCTCAAGCTTGAACTGCTCTTTGTTGATGAGCCGGGAGCTGTCAACGTACTGGTGCGATGAGTCTTCCGGCAGGTGCGAGTAGAGGAACTGCTCCGGGCTGAGGAAGAGCCACTGGGTGGAGTAGCGCTTGACGAAGGTCCTCTGCTCCAGTGAACCGCAGTCCAGCGTTACGTCCACGAGTTTCCAGCTGCTGCCGATTTTGACCGCGTTCCAGACGTGGTTGGGGTCATCGGGGATGGAGTCCCCGTAGCCGAACCCCTTGAACCAGCCCTTGATGGTCACGCTCTCCACACCCGCGAGGGAACACATCTTGTTGAAGAGGTCCACATAGCCGGGGGCGAGGGATTTTTTGCCCTTCAGGACGGACTCCCAGTCCTGCTTCTTGACCTTGCCGGAGAAGTACATGTCGGCGTCGTAGGCGATGTTGTCGCAGATCCAGTCGTGGATGACCCTGACCTTCAGGCTGTCGTCGGCAAGTCCTTCCGTCAGGTTCGTTACCAGGGCCTGCACGTTTTTCTTGGGGCTCTGGGTGACGCTCGCGCTTATGTCGGCGGGAACGCTCCTGACCCGGGAATTCATCGTTTCGCGGGCTGAGAGGCCGAACGAGGAAAGTGCCGCCAGAAGCAGGCACAAAAGAATCTTGTTCGTGTGTTTCATTTTGACTCCTGTTATCCGTATGTATTTACAGTGTACGTTACTGTGTACCAGTGTACTATAGAAGAGAAACAAAGAAAAGAAGGAAAGGTTATAGGCATAAAAAAAGACCCTGCGGGGGCCTGTTTTTCATGCTGCTGATAAGAAAAGCTCAGATAATCCCTGTCACCACCAGAAACTAAATACCGTTGCTTCGTTCCCGATCTGGCGGGGTTTTCTAGCACCAGCGTGCAGAGCATCTGAGCATACGGAAAGATGGGGATTCGAACCCCAGATAGGATTGCTCCTATGCATCCCTTCCAAGGATGTACCTTAAACCACTCGGACATCTTTCCAAAACAAAAAAGGATTTTGAATCATTGACCAAGAAAAAAACTGCGGAAGTTCTTTCTTTGGAAAGATAGGGAATCGTGCCCGGTTTCGTTCGGACGCTGCACATTGCCTGCATCCTCAATCGCTTCGAATCCCCTGATTCCCTTTCCTTCGCTCGTGCTACGGAAAGAGGGGGATTCGAACCCCCGAAACCCTAACGGGTTTAACGGTTTTCGAGACCGCCCGATTCGACCGCTCTCGCATCTTTCCAAGTCAAATAAGTCAAAGAACCTATTTTAGCGAGACTGGGCGGGTTCGAACCGCCAACCTTCGGCTCCGCAGGCCAACACTCTATCCAGTTGAGCCACAGTCTCAAAAAAT
>CACYDQ010000389.1 GCA_902773215.1 uncultured Spirochaetaceae bacterium
AAAGGTATTGTCGCCTATACTACTATCTTCGATGTAAGACCCCGACAGGTCAAGGTTGATGGGCACGCCCTTGTAATGCGCGTCCGTCGGGTCCCCGATTGCCTTCGCAATGTTCCGAAGATTTTCTTGCGATGATACGTCGTCGATTTTCACGGTGCAGGGGGTCGCCGCCGTGGTGGATGCGAAGGACATGCTCAGGAAGTCTTCCAGGGTTGACTCGAAGCCCACGAACCACGTCATCTCCAGGCTGACGGGGTCGTAATCGGAACTCCAATCAGCTTCCACGGTGATAGATGTTGCTTCGTTATCCGACGCACAGGTGGTGATCGTCGTAGTCGGGCCGCTGGTGCTGCCGGAGATTATACTGGGGTCGGCGAAGTCCCATGTGTATTCTACCCCGGTTTCCACCCCCTTGAGCTCGGCGGTCAGGTCCGCCGTGGCGTTTTTCGCGATGGCGACGACATCGGGCAAGACCTTCGTCCCCTGTTTTACAACGAGGTCCAGCACGGGGATTTCCTTTGTCCATGAGAGCGGAAGGGTACCTGCGGTCGTACTCACCGTCACCGTGACGGGGCCGGTCGCGTAGGTGAACTTGCCAGCCGCGTCCTTTGCCGCCGTGACCGTGCTTTTGACGTATGAACCACTGATGGTGGCCTCCGCCGTGGCGATGCTGGTGTCGTCCGTAGTGCAGCTGATCGTGCCGAGATCAGTAAGCGCGACACCTTCCGGTTCCAGATAGAACTCAAGCTGGTTGTCCGCATCCGAGTGGTTCAAGAGCAGGTAGTCACTCCCCTCTTCCAGGCGCAGGCCCACCAGCTTGACGTAGCTTTTGCCCTCTGCAGGGGTCAAGTCGTGCTCGCCGTAGGAGACTTCCGCCTTCAGGTAGATGGGGGCGCCGGTGTAACCATCCGGGAGATTCCCGGCCAGCACAGTGCAGTACCTGTCGTTCGATTCGTCCGGGGTGAGCGTCAGCGCCTTTTGGTAGCTTGCCGGTACCTTCCAGATGACATGCAGGTCGTCCCCAAGGACGCTCCAGTCCAGGTCCTTGAGGCTCACGGACAGGGGCATTGCCCTCGGGTCGCCCCCCGCAAGGATGGTGGGGCTTGTATTGTCGGCGGACAGGGCCTGTCCGGACGGGGACGTTCCCGTTATCACCGGCTCCAGCACGTAGACGTCGAGCTCCTTGGTGAGCGTCCTGCTGCCGAAGTCCACCGAAACCGTGAGCGTGCCCTGGCCGCCCGCAATCCCATCTATACCCAAGCCGGTGCGATGCCACGCTTCATTCCCCGAGGCCACGCCGCCCGCCACGGACCAGGTGCAGACTTCGTCCGTCCCGGCCGGTTGTAAGTCGGAGGGGGTCACGTGTACGTATTGGTCATGATGACCGTCCTTCCCAAGCACAATTTTCGTCAGGGCTGGGTATGTTGCGGCTTCAGCGCCTAATTCGGCAGACTCTTCTTTCAGTACGAAGTCGACGACCTTCAGGGGCAGGCTGCACCAGTCCGTGGCCACGCCCTGGTAGCTCGCCCGGACCTTTACGGCCGTCGTGCCCGGGCCTGCCGGCGTTATCGTGACGGATTCCCCTTCGGTTCCGCTTGCCAGTGCGACGGTCGGGCTTTCCACCTGCCACTCGTAGGCCGCGTCCGCAAGGGCTGGGATGCCCGCGAGGGAGGCCGTCAGCGTCGTGGAGTCGGTGTCCGTGTTCGTGATGAGGATGGCGGTGCCTGCCGCCTCCGGTACGTCCGGCCCGCTGACGGCGATGTCCAGCACGTATATGTCCAGCTCCGCCGTCAGCGTCCTGTCGCCCAGGTCCGCCGTGACCGTGACCGTGGAGATGCCGCCCTGTTCGGGGGTCACGGTGTTGTCCGTCCCGGACGTATTCGCGATCGTCGCCGCGCTGCCCGTCACGGACCAGCTGTAGGAAGGCGTGCCGCTGAAGAGCAGCACGTCAGCGGTCAGGCTGGCCGTCTCGGGGGCGACGGCTGCGGAGCCTTTCTTGAGCACCAGGGCCAGGCGGCCTTCATTCGTCACGACGCCGCTGCCGCCGGTTCCTTCCACTATGAGGGTCGTCGTCGTGACGATCGTCGTGGTCGCCTCCGCCGTGAGGGTCTTGCTTTCGCCCGTGGCGTCGGTGTAGCTGACGGTGACGCTGTAGGTCTTCGCCTCGTTCGCCGCGCTGGGGACGACGCCCCCCAGCATCTGGGCGACCGTCAGGGTGAGCACCGGCTCCGTGCCCACGACGCTGCCGCTCCCGTCCTTCCATGTGTAGCTGACCCCGGCGGGCGCGTCGGAAAGTCCCGTGATGCTGAACGTGACGGAGTCGCTGTCCACGCTCGCAGGATTGTACGCGATGGTCGTGGGGCTGGCCGCCGCGCTTATGCTGGCGGGCATGGCCCAGTACTGGCGGGACAGGTTGATGCTCAGCGAGCTCGCATCTCCTTCCAGCACCTGGGTCTTGCTTCCCGAGTAGAGGACCGCGCCGTCCGCGCCCCTTACCACGAGGGTGACGGTTATTTCCGTGCCGGTCACGATGGCGGGGACGGTGAAGGTCGCCGTGCCGTCCGCGGCCCTGGCCGCGTTCTCGCTGTAGTTCACGCCGCTCCCCGTGATGGAGAGGGTCGCGGTTCCCCCGGCGGGGAGGCCTATCGCGTCCGCGTCCAGCCTGACGGTCTGGGGCTGGGGCGAGCCGTTCCCGCCCGTGGACATGCCGCTGCCCGACATGATGGTGACGATGCTTTCTATGTCGCCGGAGTTCGCCATGTTCAGGATGTCTATCGCGTCCATGCCGCCCCCCTGCGAGGAAGCGCCCGAGCTGCCGCTGTTCCCTCCTTCGGGAGTATACACGTCATCGTGCATGTCGCTCGAGTCCCCGGTCCCGTTGCAGGACACGAAGAGCGGGCAGAGGATGGCCGACAGCGAAACGACGGCTGCCGTGAGCATGGGGAGGAAGGTTCTGGGCTTCATCATACGCGGGGCTCCTTGGCGCGGAAACGTCCATAACATTGTAACGCGGTTTCCCGGATTTGTTAGCCCCAAAGCGGGCAGGTGCCTGCGGATGAGGGGACCGCCCCGTCACGCCTCCGCCCCTGGGGCTACGGGTGTCGCGGGTGTGGCGGACGACGCGGGTGTGGGTGTGGGATCGTCACGCCCCCGCTGTGGCCACTGCCGCGTCCTCCGCCAGCCTGGCCGCGTACTTCTCCCGCTCCTCCGCAGGGATATCCAAAATATCCATCGCCTGTTTCGCCGTCATGGACAGCTTGGTCATCAGGTTGCGGAGGTCCCGTTCTTGCCCTTCCGTAAGCCCCTCCTCAAACGCCTCCTCTTTCTGTGCCGCAACGTCCAAATCATAATCATATTCCATAGTCAGCATGTTCACTACCTCCGCTGCTTTCCTATTCAGATATTCGGGCAGTATCCCCTGCCGGATAGCTTCCTTCACCGCCCAGGTAAGCGGTTCGTTCCTTTTTTCCCTTACGGCTTCCCGTACCAAGCTGCTGAACTGCGAATACTGCCTCAGCACCGGGCACCTGCCCAGGAGCGCATCCCCCTTGCCCGGGGTTATGTTGTACGCCTTGACGACAAGCTCCAGCGGCACTCCGGCAGGTTTCCGCCCGTCGGGATAGATGAATGCGTCCGATAGTCTCATTAGCTCCATCTCCGGGAAATCGTCGGTACCATTGTACATAACGTAGAACTCCGGCATGGGCACCCGGACCCTTCCGCGGTAGAACTTCTTTTTCGCGGGGACCATCCGCTCGTAAATCCTCGCCACGTAGCCGAGCAGGCGCAGGGGCATGTTGCGGTTTATCGTGGACTGGTGCTCCACGAGGACCACGACCTTCCCGTCCACGCGCATCGCCACGTCATTGACGTAACTCATGTACATCACGCTGTCCAGCGACTCGGACACGAGTTCCGTCCCGTCCGCCTGCAGGTCCGTGCCATGCAGGGCATTATAGAGCGAGATGAAGTTCTCCCTCGCCGTGATGTCCTTGCCGAACAGGTCAACGAACATGCTGTCCTTCACCTTCCGGTTCGGGGCGTACGCGTCAGCCCCGCCCGTTGGGCCCTTGCCCGGCACGCTCTCCGGGCTTCCGTTTGAGCCGCCCCTCCCCTCCGGACGCACTGCCGCAGGGGAATTTTCATCTTTCGCCACTTCAAGCCTCCTCCAGTGTACTACAGGCAGCGGAAAAAAGAAAGCCTCATTTTCCTTTCGTACTGCCTATATATACATCTGTGGCATGGTGACAAAAATCTCATGTTCGCGACGGAAAAAACAGAATTTTTTGGACCCCTAGGGCTGCGCAGCCACAGGGACGGCTGTCAGCCTACGGCTGCGCAGCCACAGGGACGGCTGTCAGCCTACGGCTGC
>CACYDQ010000390.1 GCA_902773215.1 uncultured Spirochaetaceae bacterium
GCGATAACGCTGGATGCCGTGAACAACCTGTCCGACGCGCTGTCGTCAGTCGTCACGATAATCGGAACCAAGCTTGCGGGCAAGATGCCGGACAGGGAACACCCGCTCGGCCATGGCAGGATGGAGTACCTGAGCTCCCTGCTGGTCTCTGCGATTATCCTGTACGCGGGATTCATCTCCCTGACCGAGTCCGTCAAGAAAATCATAAGCCCCGAACAGCCGGATTATTCTACAGTATCGCTCATCATCGTCTCGGTCGCAATCGCCGCGAAAATTCTCTTGGGAAGTTTCGTCAAGCGGCAGGGGAAGAAGGTCGGCTCCAGTGCCTTGGTCGCCTCCGGTGCGGACGCGGCGTTCGACGCGCTTCTGTCTGCCTCGGTACTTGCGTCTGCCATTATTTATATCATCTGGCATATATCGCTGGAACCCTTTGTCGGAATCCTTATCTCCGCGTTCATCATCAAGGCGGGAATCGAGATGGTGAAGGAGACTCTGGACGATATCCTGGGCAAGAGGGCTGACTCAAACCTGAGCAAGAAAGTCAGGCAACTGATTGCGGAGGAGCCGGAGGTACGGGGAGCCTATGACTTGATCATCCACAATTACGGGCCCGACAAGAACTACGCCTCCGTTCATCTGGAGCTGCCGGACACGATGTGCGTAAATCAGGTGGACCTGCTGACCCGAAGGATAGAAGCCAAGGTCTACAAGGCGACCGGGGTCGTCATGACCGGGGTCGGGGTATACTCGTACAACACGAGCGACGATGAGACCGCCCGCATCCGCAACCAGGTGCAGGAAATCGTCATGTCCTACGATTGGGTGCTGCAGATGCACGGCTTCTACGCAGACACCGAAAAAAAAATGCTGCGCTTTGACGCGGTGCTCAGCTTCGATGTCCGCTCATACGAGGATGCGGTAAGGACAATCTGCGAGCGACTCCACTCGGTGCTACCCGGTTACGAGATACAGATTGTCCCGGACATAGACGTGTCAGACTGAGCGGCTTTCAGCAACCACTCTAGAACTTGAATCCTTTTGGCAGGGAGAAGCCCTTGGGGAGTTTCATCGAGGACAGGTCGGGCATTCCGCCTCCCATCATGTCCCCCATGCCGCCCATCGCGCCCAGCTGGTTCATCATCTTGGCCTGCGCACCCCGGCCGCGGGTCATCTTTTTCATCATCAGCTTGGTCTTCTCGAACTGCTTGATAAGCTTGTTCACGTCCTGCACGGTCGTTCCGCTGCCCTTGGCAATCCGTTTGCGGCGGCTGGGACCGATGATAAGGTGGTTTGCCCGCTCCTTGGCGGTCATGCTCTGGATTATCGCCTCCTGCTTTTTGAGTCCCGCCTTGTTTATCTGGTCCTCGCTCACCTGGCCCGCAAGTCCCGGTATCATGTCAAGGATTTGCTGCATGCTCCCCATTTTCTTGACCGACTGAAGCTGATCCAGCATGTCCTGCAGTGTGTACTCGTTCCGGGCCATCTTCTTCTGAAGCTTGAGGGCCTCTTCCTGATCCACGGTCTCCTGCGCCTTCTCGACGAGGGAGACGACATCGCCCATGCCCAGGATGCGGCTTGCAATCCGGTCAGGATGGAAAGGTTCCAGGTCCTCGGTCTTCTCGCCCGTACCGATAAAGAGGATTGGCTTGCCGGTTATCGTCTTGAGCGAGAGGGCGGCTCCGCCACGCGCGTCTGAGTCGAACTTGGTCAGGATGACCCCGGTCAGCCCCAGCTGCTCGTCGAAGGACTTCGCTATGTCAACGGCATTCTGGCCGGTCATCGCGTCGGCGACGAGGACTGTCTCAATCGGGTCAACGGTCTTCTTTATGTTGATAAGCTCCGTCATCATCTCGGTGTCTATCTGGAGTCGGCCGGACGTATCGACGATGACCGTGTCGTAGCCGTTCTTCTTTGCGAACTGAAGCGAATTCTTTGCGACCTTGACGGCATCGGAGGCCTTGGCCCCTTCTTCCTTGTAGACAGGCACGCCGATTTTTTCTCCGAGCACCGAAAGCTGCTCCACGGCGGCGGGGCGGATGAGGTCACAGGCGACAAGGAGCGGCCTGCGGCCTTCTTTTTGCAGGCGGAAGGCCAGCTTGTGGGCGGCGGTTGTTTTACCTGCTCCCTGCAATCCCAGAAGGAGGATGACGGACTGGGTGTCCGGCCCCTTGAGGGCAAAGTCGGTTTTGCTGTCGCCGAGCATTGCGACGAGCTTGTCGTGGATTATCTTGACGAACTGCTGGCCCGGGTCAACGGACTTGAGGACCTTGTCGCCTTTCGCCTCCTCCACGGTGGAGTTGACAAAGCGGCGGACGACGCGCAGGTTCACGTCGGCTTCGAGCAGAGCCATCTTAATCTGCTCGACGGTTTCTTCTATATTCTTCTCTGTAATCTTGGACTTTCCGCTCAGGCTGCGGACGATGTCGCTGAACGTTCCCGTAAGTTTCTCTAGCATACAGCGATTCTAACAGAAAAGCCCTCCGGATTCAAGTGGAGACAAAGGACAGCAAAGATAGACAGGCTTGACCGCATGCTGTATAATCAGCCGGAGAGGTGCCGCCGTATGGGTTTTAGGGAGTGCATGGAACGAAACAAAACGATTCTGATGGAAGGGGCTCTCGGGGAACGCCTGAAGAGAGAATACCACATACCGTTCGATAAGGACGTGGCCATGGCGGGGCTGATATACAGCGAGGGCGGGAAGGATGCGCTGACCAAGTTGTGGAAGGGCTACATCGATATTGCCCGCAGGTATTCCCTGCCCTTCATGGCGACGACACCGACACGCCGGGCAAACAGGGAACGGGTCGCCGCGTCCATCTATGCGGACACGATAATCGCCGACAACGTGCGCTTCCTCCGGGACATACAGAAAGAGTCCGGCATTGAGATGTATGTGGGCGGGCTCGCCGGCTGCAAGGGCGACGCATACACGGCGGAAGGAGCCCTGTCAGAAGAAGAGGCCTACGACTTCCACAGCTGGACGGCCGCACGATTCCTTGATGCGGGCGTTGATTTCCTGTATGCGGGAATCATGCCTTCTTTGCCGGAAGCTGCGGGATTTGCGCGGGCTGCCGGGAACACAGGGATACTGTATATCATCAGCTTCACGGTCCAAAGGGACGGGCGGCTCATAGACGGAAGCAGCATTGCCGAGGCCATCCGCTACATCGACGGGAACACGCCGGACAAACCCGTCTGCTATATGTCGAACTGCGTCCACCCGTCGATACTCCGCGAGGCCCTCTCCAAAAGCTTCAACAGGACTCAAGAAGTACAGGAACGCTTCCTGGGTATACAGGCAAATACATCCCCGTTGCCCTACGCGGAACTTGAGGGTGCGTCCGATCTGAAATGCTCCGAACCGGAAAGCTTCGCTGACGAGATGCTCCGCCTCTCGGATAGTGCCCGCATAAAGATATGGGGCGGCTGCTGCGGCACGGATGACAGGCATATCGAAAGCCTTGCAAAAAGGCTGTGCGCCTCGCAGTGAGCAGAAACTCCCGTCCTGTATCCTAGCCCCGGCGGGCCGCAAGGAGCTACCTGATACACCACTCGGTCAGCTGGCGGTCCGCACTGGAGTAATTCATACCCACCTTGACGATTTTGCGTCCGTCGTTCTGGTAGGCTATCGGGTAGTCCCTGCGGTCTATCTGCTCGAGAGCATCCTTTGCACTGCCATCCATCTTGAACTCAAAGATGTATATCACATCCTTTTCCCAGACGACCGCATCGCTCCGCCCCTTCCCTCGATGTTGCTTGTTTTCTCCTCGTAACCTGCATAGAGGGGAACAAGGTTCTCATAAAGTCCGTACTTGACCTCGTTATTCGGAAGTCCGAGCGTAAAACTCCTGAAAGTCTTGTCA
>CACYDQ010000391.1 GCA_902773215.1 uncultured Spirochaetaceae bacterium
AAGCCCCGCAATCAGCTGTATCTTGAGGGCGTTGATGTTGCTCGCCCAGATGCGGAGACCGTTGTTGCTCGTCACGTTGATGACCTCCCCCGACTGGTAGTAGTTCTCCACGACCTCTTTCCTGTCGGACTTGTAGCGGAAGACGCAGGAGCCCCGGAAGGAGATGTTCGCCGTGAAGGGATAGGCGCGGTTGTCGGTGTGGATGGTCTGCTGCCCGCTCCCGCTCGCCTGCTCAATCTCGCTCCGGGAGGTGGAGTCGCTGTCAAGGATTCCGATGTACTGCTGGGACTCCCTGTCCTTGAGCAGCATGCGGACCTCCGCTCCCCGGCTGCCGTCCCGCATGTCAACGTCGCTGACGTAGAGGATGATGTCGGTGATGTTGTCCCCGGTCAGGTCGATGTCCCGCTCCTCGCTCAAGTCGACGACCTGCTCGCCGGACGGGGTCAGGACGGAGAGGTATCCCTGGGTGTTGGAGACGGTCAGCACGATGTTGCCGCCGTTCTCCGTCGGTATCATAATCTGGTCGCCCACGTAGAGGCGGGCGTTCTGCGTCGTCCCGTCAAAGCTGTACTGGTGTATCTTCTTGTTCTCGGCGACGGCCCGCGCGGCTATCTCCTTCTTTTCGGGAATCTTGAAGACGTAGAAATAGAGGAAGACGGCGGTTCCGCCCAGCAGCAGGATGATTATCACGGTGATGAGGGGAACGAGGAACTTGGGGCGCTCCTTTGCCAGCAGGGCCCTGGGGGTCGGGGACTCCTGGAGCTTCATCGCATGGTACAGCTTGAGGAGCTCCTTCGTGTCGGTGCCCAGATAATCCGAATAGTTCTGCAGGAAGCCCGTCAGGTATGCCTCCCCGGGGAAGCCCGCCTGGTCGTCGTTCTCCAGCGCGATGATGTACTGCTTGGTTATCGTCGTCTCGGCGGAGACACGCTCTATGCTCAGGCCCTGTGCCTCCCGGGCCTCACGTAAAATCGAACCGTAGCTCTCCATTGTAAGCCCTACTCCGAGAAAAGAAAGTTGTTGTAGTTGTTCGCCGAGGACGGCGGGTCGTAGATGAACCTCTGGTCGCTCATCCCGGTGTTCAGGCTGTAGCCGGAGAAATAGAACACGTAGTCAAGGTCCGCGGGGGTGGTCGCGACGATCCTCCTGATGAGGAGGCTGTCGGGATCCACGGAAAGGAGCATCTTGGAGAACGCCTCGCTCGCCGACCGGCGGCGCAGGATAAGGTTGACGACCATCTCCTCGCTGCCCTCCTCAAGGGGAACCGGGGTCTGGCCGCTCTCGTAGGCGACCGTGTAGTAACGGCGCATCAGGGAAAGCCCCTCGGGAGTCGCGGCGGCAGCCCCGGAGCCGCTGACCGTCTGCTGGAGTATCGCGGACGAGCCGGGCAGGTAGATGACGAGGGTCTCGCCGTTGAACAGTATCGTCTGCCCGTTTGGCTGGGAGAAGTCAATCCTGAGCATCTCCGGCCGCTTGAAGGAGGCCTTGCCCTTCATCACGCCTCCGTTGCCGACGATGATCTGGGTGTCGGCTTCGTAATCCTGTATCTTGCCGTAGTGGTCGCTTACGCTTTTAAAAAACTCGCTCGCCGTGAGGATGGACTGCGAGAAGGCGGGCGCAAAGAAAACTGCCGCCAGCAAAAGCACGGAAAAAGCTTTTTTCATAACGCAATATAATAGAAGAAAAAGCCCGCCTCGTCAATACATTGACAGCCCTGCGCATTTCCCCTTATACTTTCTCTTATGTCAGGCGAGGATGTCGGCAGGCGGTTCCTGCTGGTCTATTTGAACACGGGAAACGGTCACAGGGCACAGGCAAAGGTGCTGCAGGAAGCCTTCTATGAGTATGCCCCGGAATGCAAGGTCGAGCTCCTGTGCGGCTTTGACAGGAAGAACCGTGGCGGACACGTCCTCCTGGAACAGGGCTACGCCGTCGCCTGCAATTACCTCCACGGTGTCTGGCCCCTCGTCTACGACCTGGGCGAGTTCAAGTTCTTCCAGACGATCGTCCGCCACACAATACGGCTGCACACGCAGTCCTACCTCCGGAAAGAGATTGAGGGGCGGCAGATAACCGACGTGGTGAGCTTCCACTTCGCGCTGACCCCCGTCATTCATGACGCCATCCTGACGGTGCAGAAGCGGACCGGCAGGAAGATCCGCCTGACGGTCATCACGACCGACCCCTTCACCGGGCCGTCCGCCTGGTTCTACAGGAAGAACCAGGATTACCTGGTCGCCTCCCCCCAGTTCCGTGACTTCGCGGTACGGTGCGGGGTCCCCGCTTCCCGCGTGCGCATCGTTCCCTTCCTGCTCAACAAGAAATTCACCAGTCCCGTCACGAAGGACGAGATCCGCTTTCTGCGCGGCAAGTACGGCTATCCCCAGGACAAGCGGGTCGTCCTGCTCGCGGGCGGGGGAGAGGGGCTTCCCGGCGCGCTCAAGATCGTCAACCAGTGCGTGCTGCACAAGGCCCCTTTCAGCGTCGCCGTCGTCTGCGGGCGCAACAAGGGCCTGTACCGGTCGCTGGAGCTCGTGCGGAAGGTCGCCCCCTGGCTGGACCTGCACATATACGGCTTCGTCGATTACATGGACAGCCTGGTCAAGCTGTCCGACCTCATCGTGTCCAAGGCGGGCACCTCGACGATAATGGAGATAGCCTCCCAGCAGAAGCCCGTCATCATCAGCAACTACATCTACGGGCAGGAGAAGGGCAACCTGGAGTTCGTCAAGCGGAACGGGATAGGCTGTTTCATCCGCCACTCCGCCGACATCTATGCCAGGATAAACGGCATCTTCGAAAGCGGGGAATCCTACGAGAAGGCCGCCGCCGCCTGCAAGGGGCTCGTGATAGACACGGACGTTAAAAAAACGGTAAGATACCTGCTGGGGAACAGACAGGGAGATCAGACAAAGAAATGAAAGGAAAGATGCAAGCCCGGACCGTGTTTCTTGCGGCGATACTGATATCAGCCCATATCGCGCTCGGAGCGGAGGAGAAAGCCTCGACAGGAATCTACCGCCCCCTGCATTACGGGCACCAGCAGCACAGCGGGCTCAGTACCGCGTCGTTCGGGGCCCTGCGGTCGGACTATGACGACTACACGTCCCCCCTCTACTACTCTGCGGCATTCACCGAGCACCTCAAGGACAGGAACTTCACCGCCCCGGTGCTCCGGGCAGGCGTGGACGAGAATTACTGGAACGCCGGGGCGAGCATGCAGTATGGGAACCTCTTCGGCTCCCTCGTCTACTACAACGCGATAGCGAACTTTCAGGACTGGCCTGCCAACATGACCGACCTGGGGCTTGCGGCGACATTCGCGTTCGGCAAGAGCTTCTCCGCGCAGGCCCGCTACTACGATTTCTGCATCTCCGGCGGGGAAGGCATGGCCATGCCCGGCCTGACGCTCGCGGCGAACCTGGGGCAGGGCGGGTACAAGGTCCGCCCCCATCTGGGCGGCGATCTCTGCATGTGGCACCTGGGCCCCTGGGGCAACGACAAGTTCTTTATCCGCGCCCAGGGGGGGGTAGACTTCAGCCGCGACAGCATGAGGGGCTTCGGGCTCTCCTACATGGCGGTCATCCCGGTGGACGGGACGGAGAGCAAGGTGGACATAGACGACGTGGCGGTGAGCCACACGGTCTCATTCTGGGCGGGGGCTGCCAAGGACTTCGGCCGCTACACGGTCGGCGTGCGCCCCTACGGCCACATAAACTTGAACGCGGTCAACCCTGTTGACGTGCGCTACTGGGAGCTCCTGGAGGACGACGGGGCGATAAGCAGGTCACAGCTTGCCGAATACAGGAACCAGCCCTACCGGAAAGGCCAGTACAACCCCTATGCGGAGAGCGGCAACATGGATTTCCTGGTCAGGCTGCCGGTCGCCCTCTCCTGCCGTGTGGGCCAGTACGTCACCGTTACCGGGGGCGCGCTCTTCGGCCTCTATTACGCTAACTTCGACCACTACGGATACACCGGCCTGGGCGGGAACAACGGCAGGGGCTGGGTGCCGGAGGTCGGCGCGGGTCTCGGCCTCGGGTTCGAGATGGGAGGGGCAAGCCTTCAGGTCGGGACGGCATTCATCCGCTCCCCCTCGTTTGACGGAGACAAATACAGCAAGAGCAGCAAGCAGTTCTGGCGGCACAGCTATAAGGCGGAAGTCCTGTCGCTCGGGAGCATGTTCTCCGCCCCCCTGTCGCTCTCGCTCAGGTTCAGCTTCTAGTCAACCGGAATTCTGTCAGCCCTGCCGGAGGGCGTGCTTGCCCCGCTTCTCGAAGTAGAGGGCATTGTCCGCCATGTCCAGAAGGCTCTTCAGGTCATAGCCCACCCCCATCGTCGGGTAGGAGACGTAGCCCAGGCTGATTGACAGGCTGAAGGGCTCGCCTGACTCCTTGTTCCATTCCTCGCACGCCTTGTCCAGGTTCTTCCGTATCTCCGTGTACTTCGGTATTCCCAGGGAGGGGGCGACGATGGCGAACTCATCCCCTCCCATCCTGCCTATGACATCGGTGGAGCGGAAGGCCTTCTTGAGCAGCTGGGCCTCGGCAATTATCGCCTTGTCCCCCGCCGCGTGCCCGTAGTTGTCGTTTATCTTCTTGAGCCCGTCTATGTCCCCGTAGAGGACGATGCCGCTCCCCTGGCTGGTCTTGCTCGCGTCCAGGGCCTTCTCCGCGAGCGAGAGGAAGCCCCTCCGGTTCATGAGCCCGGTCATCTCGTCCGTCACCGATATCGCGTGGACGATGCTGTACTTGTCGGAAAGCTCCTTCTTCTCCTCCGCCGACTTGCTCAGGACGTACGAGGAGGCGAGGTTGTTGGAGATGACCCGGCAGACCATCGTGTAGACGGTTATGTCGAACTGCCCCGGGCGGAAGAGCATGTAGCCGTAGAGGACGGAGTTGCGGAAGAGGGAGACCACGTACATGCCGTCGAGCGAGTCCAGTATGTACTCCGGCAGGATCTGCTTGCGCGGATGGAATTTGACCGGCGGGGACGATCCGTCCAGCGCGAAGCCCGTGTCCCCGTCCATCGCGGTAAAGACCATCGCCGAGTCCGGCAGGGTAAAGTAGAACATCTTGTCCGTGCTTATGGGGTTCTCGAAGAGGACGATGGCCGCGCTCCGTATGCCGAACTCCACCATGTCCCGGTTCAGGTGCTGGCGGAACTCGTCGAGGGAGTCGTTCACCTGCATGTCGGTGAACATCTTTATGACCTGCACGAATTCTCCGCGCCTGACGTACCATTCGGCGAGGCCGAAGCCCTTGTCGTCATAGCGGGAGCCCATGATGCGGCCTGTCCTGCTCCGTTCCTTGAAATAGCCGTCGGATTGCGCGAGGCAGCCGCAGGACTGCCGGTAGACAGGGCGGGCGTTGACCGTCGTGATGAGCTCGTAATCCTTGTTCTCTATCACGTCGCAGATCTTCTCCGCGGCGAGGGCGGCCTGCAGCTCTATGTTCTGGTCAATCGTCGTCAGCGGCGGGGTGCCGAGCATGGCCCGCGCGGCATTGTCGAAGCCCGTGACGGCCACGTCCTCCGGCACCTGCAGGCCGTATTTCTTCAGGCAGTCCATGCAGGCGAATGCCATCTCGTCGTTCAGTGCGACTACCGCGTCGAAGTCGAATCCGCCTTTCCTTTCCCGGTACTCCTCCAGGGCACGGTAGGCCGTGTAGTAGTCGAAGTTGCCGATGAGCGCCCTGTCCCTGCCGAACTCTATGCCGTTCTCTGCCAGGACATCCAGGAAGACCTGCTTGCGGCTCAGTGCATCCTGCGCCCCCTTCGCCACGTCCAGGAGGGCGAAGTTCCTCCGGTGGTGCTTCTTGATGAGGTGACTGACCATATCGCGCATGGCCTCATCCGAGCTCGCCACGACGCTCGGGATGCTGCCGTAGATGTAGCCGATGCTGACGATGGGGACGGCATCGAAGGACTTGATGTAGGATTCGACGAACTCGTGCTCGTAGTAGTTCAGGGCCTGTGTCGTGACGAAGATGATTCCGTCCACGTTCGCGCCCGTCATGTGCGCAGCGACGGACAGGTACTGGTAGTCGTAGACGCGGCCGACGTTCTCCCCCCCTCCCGTGGGGAATATCAGGAGGTCGTATCCCCGTTCTTTCAGCACCAAATTTGCCCCCGTGACCATCTTCTGCGAGTATTCGGTCTCCGCATAGTCTATGAAGAGGGCAATCCTTTTCCGTTCACGCATAGCTCTTTCGTTATAATCGGCAGGATTCGGAACAAAACTCAGCCCTTCGTTTTTTGGGGGCATAAACGGACATTTTCGAGTGTGTTAAACGGACGTTTTTGGGGGTGTTAAACGGACGTTTTTGGGGGTGTTAAACGTCCGTATCAGGGTGTGTTAAACGGGCATATCACATAGTGTGTTATGGACGTTTTACACTGTGTAAAATTCTCCGCCCGGGCACACGGCTACGCCCCTGCTTGCCCACACGGCTACGCCCCTGCTTGCCGTGTGTGTTACGGCGTTTCGGGAGATGTGAAATGGATTGAAATATATTCGTTTATCCTCTATAATTATGCAGGCGTTTTGTCGAAAATGGAAAGAAAATAGAGGAAGGGGATATATGGCAGAAAAAAAGCTGGCTCCGGGAACGCTGGAGCATACCAGACAGAACATCGGACCGATTGATCCCGCGGAAGCGGCGAAAATGCAGAAGGTTCTGGGAGGGGAGGTGCTTCAGGAGCGCTCCGCCCCCGTAAACCCAGACAGCCTGCCCAAGAGCAAGAAAAGGAACCGGGCCGTCGTCAAGGGCTCGGGTTTGTCCTCCTCCGATGTATCGGCTCAGAGCGGCAGCGCGAACCTACCCAAGATGTCGGGCGCGTCGGGGATAAAGGTCGGCGGCAAGATGATGAAGACCGACGACGACCTGCAGGAGATGACCGCCCACGACATCAAGATGATAGACCGCCTGATGATGAGCGAGGCTTACGACCTCAAGCCCGACCGGGGGGTCTTCAACTTCTTCTACAACCTCTCCGCGAAGAACCGCAGGAAGCTGTCCAAGAGCTACGGCGAGTACAAGATTAAGTCGAACATAGACCACCTGCAGGCTTTCATCAGCACGATAAAGACCTTTATCCAGATTTCTCCCGACACCTACAAGGCGAAAATCGCGACCGAGACGGAGCTCAAGTTCAAGTTCCTGCGTTCGGTCGGCAAGTGGACTGTCCATGACATAAAGATAATGGGGGAGGCCCTGCAGGAGAACGCGGGGGAGCTGACCGTCGGCATGATGGTCCCCTTCGTCAGCGCGGTCTACAAGGAGCTCCTGACCGTCTACTACATCGGCGACCAGAAGGTCGCGGGCCTCATCAAGGACATCTACAACGACCTCTCGCAGTACCCCAAGGTGGACAAGGTTCAGGTGCAGACCCTCGCCAAGCAGGGCATCACCGAATGGCTCTACGTCGTGGACCAGATGGTGCGCGGTATGTACCCCCTCCTCATGCGGATGTGCGGCACCGGCTACGAGGCCTACCCCAAGTTCTTCACCAGCCAGGCAGGTCAGATCCTCAAGTTCGTCGGCCTGTCCAAGTTCGACCTCCTGATTGCGGAGAAAGAGAAGCCTGCCGAAAAGGACGCGGCGGAGGCTGACGAAAAGAAAGAGGCCGAGAAGAAGCCCCAGGTGAGGCAGATGGGCGAGTTCGACGAGCTTGCCAAGTCCGGCCTGAAGGTTCTGGAGCAGCTCTTCCCCGATGCGGGATTCTCCAGCCTGGATAAGCACCCGGACATGTTCCCCTACTTCCAGCCGATATACAAGTTCGACGACGGCTTCAACATGCTGAGCCCGATGAACGGCATACAGGTACTGGTCGTCCTGCTGCAGATACTGGAGGATTTCTTCCACGGCTGCCGCAACATCAAATTCAATCTCGGCGACGACGAGACCATCAAGGAAAGCAGCGACGACATCTCGACGATTTTCTCCGAGTGGTCCAACTACCGCGAGGATCTCTTCCTGAAGCAGTACGGCGAATACCTGAGGCAGTTCGTCAACACTGCCTACTCGCAGAAGGATTATCCCCAGACCCAGTTCGGCAAGGAGAACCTGAACAACATGTTCTGGCGGGCCAAGTACTACTTCTTCCCCTCGCTCAAGTTCAGCGCGCCGACCCTGACCAAGCCGCAGAACGACAGCAAGTACCGGCCGCTCAACATCCGCGTGGACTACCTCAAGACCATCCTGACGACGCTTGTCCGCCGCATAGACGAGAACCAGGCGGGCAAGAAGCCGGTGCTCGGCATAATGAATCCCTGGGACCGCTACTCATTCGACGTTCCCAACCCGGTCTCCAAGAGGCTGGACGTGCTCCTCGGCGCGAAGCGGTCCGATGACGTGACCGCCGCGACCAACGCGAACCTGCTCAAGTACACGCTCTGCATCGTGTCCGTGCTGGACTGGTGGGTCAACAACCCCACGAGCCCTGCATACATCACGGATACCTCGGAGATTTACCGCATAGACAAGGACGGCGGGCCCGGCTTCTCGGCCCCGGAGCGCAGCGACCAGAACAAACTCTTCGCCGATGCGGTCAAGGCAGCCGCGGCGAAGGCAAATATCTAGTCCTTGCCCGGATCCAGCCGCTCCCGGAGCGTGATGTACAGCCCGAGCACGGCACATCCCTCCAGGACGGCGGTGACGAAAGGCCTGAAGTAAATCAGGAAGGGCAGGGCGAGCAGGACTGCCGACGATATGACGGCGGGCCTGAACTTCTTGTCCGGCGGGGGGAGTTCCTTTCCCTCCGCCGTGAGCCGACTTTTCATGCGCCGTATCCTGATGAATCCCCATGCTCCGACTCCCAGGTAGAGGAGCAGGGCGGCGGCGCAGATGCACAAATAGATTTCGCTTTCTTCCATAAAAACAGTATGTCTCCGGCAGGATGGAATTTTACAGGAGGCCGGGGCCGTTGTCAATCCGGGAAATTTTAAAATTATTTGTTAAGTTCCTACCGTTTTTGGAAAAGTTATGATATAATAGTAAAAAAGGCCGGTCTTTTCCCTTCGGGTGGCAGGATTGGCCGGCGATATTCACAGGAGCATGTGTGAACAGGCACGACTTTCCCAAAATCCATTTCTATGATCAGGATTTTGTTGATATTTATAATAAGACTTGGAGCTTGCTGTCCGATTACTGGATGAATCCCGCTTCCGGCGAGCTTTCACCGGACGGCTACTTCATATATCCTCTGGACGGCCGTTACGTACTCGACCAGTCGGAATCCATATTTTCCTCCTTCTTTTTGGTCTACTCCAACCGTAACTTCCCGGCGAACAAGAACATAGACTATTTCTATTCGATGCAGGAAGAAAGCGGGGCTATCCGCTGGAAGTACGATGCGGTGACGGGGAAGCCCGTCATGACCGAGGACAACCCGGAAGGGATAGGCCTGCCCCTCTTCGCATGGGCGGAATACAATCTCTACCACAAGGGAGCCAGCAAGCGGCGGATTAAGGACGTGATGGTCTATCTCTGCAAGTACATGGAATGGATTGACCGCACCTTCAAGCGGGAAAATGGCCTGTACGCGGTTCCCCACACCAGTTCCACCATGATGAACTCCCCGCGCGAGGGGGTGTGCTATCCGGTGGACTTCAACAGCTGCATGGCGATAAACGCCGCCCACATGTCCGCCCTCGGCGACATCCTCAACGACAAGGACCTGAGCTTCCAGTACAAGAAGCTTTACTTCAGCCTCAAGACCCGCATAAACCGCCTGATGTGGAATCCGGAGACGAACTTCTACCATGACCTGGATCAGGAGGAAAAGCAGCTCCCCCGTAAAACCGTCGCGGGCTTCTGGCCCCTCCTCGCGGAGCTGCCCAACTCGGACAGGGCGGAACTTTTGATCCAGCACCTGTCCAACCCGCAGACCTTCGGCACGGAGCATCCCTTCCC
>CACYDQ010000392.1 GCA_902773215.1 uncultured Spirochaetaceae bacterium
CGGATGACGCGCTGCTCCTCGCCGTCCACCGTGATTTTGTCAAGGGTGACGCTCACGTGCGCATCGGGCAGCAGCTCGGTCTTTCCGTTCACGCTGACAGCCCCGCTCCTGATAAGGTGACGTACCATCTTGCGGGATCCGAATCCGTTGTTGGACAATACCTTGTCCAGCCTTTCCTTGTCCTTCGCATCTTTCATGGCAGAGAGTATAACGCAAAAGCCCTACAAGGGGAAGTTGCAGGCGACGCTGTGCCCGTCAGAAATCACAGTGTCCGGCGGGGTCCTGTCAAAGCATACGCCTTGTACCCGCGAGCAGCGGGAAGCAAACGGACAGGGAGACTTGAGCTCAGTCACAGCAGGTACCCTGCCCCCTATGCAGTCAAGCATCTCGCCTTTCTTGTCCCGCGACGGCACGGCCGCGAGCAGGGCCTTTGTGTAAGGGTGGGCAGGATTTCCAGTCACATCCGCAGTGCGTCCGCACTCGACTATCTTTCCCGCATACATAACCGCTATCCTCTCGCAGAGGCTGGAGACAAGCCTGAGGTCATGGGATATAAACAGGATTGCCGTTCCGTATTCCGCGTTTATCTTCTTGAGGAGCCCGATGACCTGCTCCTGAGTCAGGACATCAAGCGCGGTGGTCGGTTCGTCCGCAATCAGAAGCTTGGGATGGCATATCGTCGCGGATGCAATCATGACGCGCTGCCGCATCCCGCCGGAAAGCTCATGGGGGTATTTCCTCATCAGCTCCCTCGGATTCTCTAGGTTCACGGCGGCAAGGGCAAGCTCAACCTGATTGTCAAGGGCTTTGCGCCCAAGCACGCTGTGAAGGCGCAGGGCCTCGCCCACCTGTTCACCAATCCGCATAAGCGGGTTCAGGCTGGTCATGGGCTCCTGGAACACCATGCCGATGTCCCGGCCATATATCTCACGCCTGGTCTTCTCCGTAAGAGAGACCAGGTCTTTTCCGTTAAACACGATTTTTCCGCCGCATTGCACGGCGGCCCCCTCCAGAAGCCCGCAGGTCGCAAGCGCAGTCAGGCTCTTCCCGCAGCCACTCTCACCGACGAGGCCCAGGATTTCGCCCTTGCCCATGCGGAGGCTTATACCGTCTACGGCAGGGTACATGCGGCCCCCAGAAGCCTTTATGCAGACGAGGAGCTTTTCGATGGAAAGAAGTTCACTGCCCACCATACAAACTCCTTATGCCCCTTTCCCGGTAAGTTTCCGAAGCCCTTCGCCAAGGCAATTGAAGCCGACGACGGCAAGAACAATGAGAGCCCCCGTGCTGGCGGCATACCAGGGGGACTTGAATACCAGGTTCTGCGCCTCGCTGAGCATCCAGCCCCAGCTAGGCGTAGGAGGCTGTATGCCAAGCCCCAGGTAGCTCATGCTGGACTCCGCGAGGATTGCGTTGGAAAGCCCCACGATAATCGACGGAAAAAGAAGGGGAAACACATTGGGATACACGTGCAAGAAGAGAATGCGCGGCACTGAACAGCCGTACACCCTGCATCTCTGGACAAAGTCCGTCTCCCGGTATTTCAGGGTACCTACCCTGACTATACGCGTAAAGCTCGGCGTGAACATGATTACGAGGGCAACTATTATCGTCAGCTTGCCCCAGTCCAAAACGGTGACGACGACGAGCGCGATGAGGATTCCGGGAAACGATGTCAGCGCATCCACAACTCGCATGATTATCTCATCGAGCACGCCGCCGAAGTAACCGGATGTCAGACCCAGTATGCTTCCTGCGAGGGAACTCAGAGCCACGGTGCTGACTGCAACGAGAATCGTGAACCGGGCCCCAGTCATCAGGCGGCTGAATATGTCCCTGCCCAGGCTGTCCGTTCCCGCAAGGTGCGCCAGCGAGGGGGGACAGCTTCTGGAAGCCGTGTCGATGGCATTTATGCCATAGGGGGTATAGAAAACACTGACAAGGGCGAGGAGCAGAATCAGCAGCACCAGTACGGAGCCGAAATAGAGCTCGAAGCTTCCTTTTCTCATAGGGGCATGCCCAGACGCGGCATATCCGCCGAAAGTTTCCTTTTGAACTCGTCGGCGACAATCTTGAACAAAAGCTGGATATTCTTCCGCATCGTCTCCCGGGAGGACTTTGGCAGGGCATCCAGCGTCTTTTTCATTCCGACAAGGCTCTCGAACCAGTTCTTGGTCAATTCGAAGTTAGTCTTGGCATTGCTTCCCTCGAGCACCTGGAAGACGGATTCGACAAAGACTTTTTTCTCATCCACCGAAAGCGTCCTGAACCACTCATTGAGAGTCCTGCCAACAAACTGGCTCTCGTCGCCCAGCTTGTCGCACTCAATAAAGGAGCGCGGCCCCGTCTGCCAGCTGAAGGGATCATGCTGCATCACCATGTCCTTAAGCTCGTTCTCCACCGTGACGTAATTGCCGCCGTTTGAGAAAAGCATCCCCACGATGGAAAGCCTGGGTACGAACGTCCTGAGCTTGCCCGCGACAGCACGATATCCCGGGCTGCTAAAGAAGTTCTCCGGGAATCCCGGCCCGTCGTTGTCGTATATGGTCAGAATCCTTTTCTGTAATTTTGCCTCGGCTTTTGCCGCCGAGTAGAGGGCAAGGTTTCCGCCTTTGGAATGCCCTCCCAGATAGAATTTTCCCTTCAGAGCCTCTGCGGCCGCACAAAAATAGGCGAGCGCATCAAGCTGGGCGGGCACGCTGTCCATATACGCGAGCTGGCAGTCTTCCTTCCAGCCGACAATGCTGTCGTCCGTTCCCCGGTAGGCAATGAAATTCCATTCCTTCCCGCACGTGAACGTGACCGCCGAAAACTGCTCGTCATTCAGCTCGTCTATCTTGTTTATGAAAGCAGAAACCGCAAGAGTCCCGAAACGCCTGGACTTGCCAGCCTCCTTGAGCAGCTCCGGGCTGAGGGGATTGATGACCGCGCCCATATTGCTGCGCTCCTCGTAGTCCGGTGCCGCCTCAAATGCCCTTGCAAGCTTTGCGAGTGTCAATCTCTTTTTTGCGAAATCCGGACCGACCAAGCCGTCAAGCTTCAGGTAGCTCAGCTGGCAGAGAATCAGCGCGTCCACCTCGTTCAGCGGGCAGTCCCCGAAGTCCAGGTCCCCCCGCCAGGCAAGGTAATCCATAATGTTAGACATTCTTTAAGTATAGCAGGAAAGAGAGCGGACTGCAAGGCAGTCAGATTGACTTGTAGGCAGTCAGATTGACTCAAACTGTCTCAAATTGGACGCTCGCTTTCTCCGCGACGAGCCTTCTCTTTTCCAATGTCTTCTCGAACAGCCTGTCCGCGACGGCGGGGAACATATCATACACCACCTTCGTACCTTCTTCGGTAATGCCGCCTTTTGTCGCGACCCGCGTGACGACATCGCTGAAAGTCATGTTGTTTTTCAGCATCAGCTCGCCCGTCGCGCACACGGTGTTCAAGAGCATGCTGACCGCCTGCTCATAGGGGATATCCGTGTGCTTCTTTGCGGAACGGGTAATCACGTCGAACAGGGAGGCGATGAAGCCCGGCATGCAGCTGACCAGCTCCGATCCCATGCCCATCTCATTTTCAGGAAGCTCTATGACATTCCCCATGACGAGGAGCAAGTTCTTGAGATTCTCCTTGTCAGCATCGGTCACCATATCGTTGTAGCAGACAAGGGTCTGAGATTTGTTGACCTCCGCCGTAACACTGGGAATCACCTTCGCGGTTTTGTGCCGCACGAGCTTTCCTATCGCTTCAAATGATATGTTCCCGTTCAGAGAGACCAGCAGTGTGCCGGCACGCACATCGCCGCGAATCTCTTCGATTACCCCCTTGAGGTCTCCCGGTCTCACGCAGACAAACACGATGTCGGAATTCCGGACGAGCTCGCCGTTGCTCCCACATACCGTGGCAATCCCGGCAGCCTCACCGAGCTTTTCCCGAGTCCTGTTCGCCACGAACAAGTCGTCCTTGCAAACAATCCCGGCCTCCGAGAACTTCCAGAGCAGCATCTTTCCCATGCTGCCATAACCGATAATTCCTGTGCGCATGTTACTTCCTAGAACTTCACCGTCCGCGGGGCAGCCGTAAAGCTGTAGAAAGTCGCCGTCGCATTCTTGAAGTACAGGACCTCAGTATTATCATCATCGGCAGAATACATCTTCTTCAGGTCAGGATAATGCTCAAGCATGTCGGCCTTTGCTTCCCGCCTGTCGTCACGGGCGAGCTCGCCCTCCACGCGGAGCCAGTCGGTACCCTTCATGCAGCACAGCTCCACGCGGGGGTTCTTCTGAATCTGCTTGGAGACGTTCTTGGACTTTCCGGTCTGAATGTACAGCTTTCCGTCAAAAATGTTAACGGTGCCGAAGGGCCTGACGCGGGGCTGGCCATTATCATCCGTCGCAAGGAAATAAGTCCCGCATGCCTTAATGAAATCATATACTTCGTTCATACAACAACTCCTAGAAAAATGATAGGAATATTATAGCACATCAGTTTTCTGATGTCCACATCAAAAATCAAACAGGGATACCTGCCGCGGCCCCCGGCTATTCCTCCGTGCCGAATAGTGCCCGGCAATTCCCGTCTACCGTCCGGCACAGGCTCTCTACGTCCACCCCGCGGGCAGCCGCGATGAACTCGTAGGTGTGGCTGATGAGCAGGGGATTGTTGACCTGACCGCGGCAGGGAACGGGAGCCAGATAGGGCGCATCAGTCTCAAGCAGCAGACGGTCGTCCGGTATGAAGCGTATGAGCTGCCGCATCTCTTCCATAAGGCGTTTTTTGGTGTAGGTCACAGCCCCGCCCAACGCTATGTGCCAGCCCCTGTCCAGGAACTGCCTGGCCTCTGCAATACCGTACGAATAGCAATGGATTATCCCCCGGTTGTAAGCAACCTCGTCAATGCAGGAAAGCGTATCGTCGAAGGCATCCCGGGAATGTACGATGACGGGAAGAGACAGCGTGCGGGCAAGCTCCAGCTGCATCATGAACATCTCCGACTCGCCCCTGAAGAGGGCATCGTCCCATCCCTCACCGCTCCGCTTGTCCGCTCCCGCCGCGTTCCAGTGGTGATCCAGCCCGCACTCCCCGACGGCAATCAGGTTGCCGGGAAAGAGGGAAGTCCCGGACCTGGCAAGGGCAATCTGCTGCCCCAGGCAGGCGACCCGCCCGGACCGATTCTTTATGGCCTCCTCATCGGGCCAGATACCGGCAGAAAAAAAGAGCATCCGCCGAGCCTTGTCGCGGGAAGCCGTATCATCCATCAAGTCAAGGCACTCCTTGGCGGTCTCCATCCGGGGAAGGAGGTCATTGTGCCTGGTACCGATGTCGAGGGCAAAGGAACAATCACGGGCTATCATCCCGGAGAACAAAGACGCTCCCCATGCGGAACCGAATTTCTGTATCAGGTAATTAAGGTGAAAATGCGTATCGGAATACATAGATCTATAAAGGAATTAACCTTGCCGGGCACCGGACTTGAACCGGCACAGCTGTTACCAGCCGAGGGATTTTAAGTCCCTTGTGTCTACCAATTCCACCAGCCCGGCAGACAGATTTAGACTATACCGCATTTGCAATGATATTGCAAGAAGACGCAGCAGAGCTACCTCACACGACTGTATAAACCGGCAAGCTCATCGCGCCAGGAAGGACGGGAATCCTTGTCCTCCCACTCGATTATCTTCTTTATCTTGAAGTGCCGCATGTCATGAATGTTGGCGAACTCAAGCACGCCGAAACGTCCCTGACCTATATAAGTAATCCGCTCATTCTCGGAAAGCTTTTCCCTCTCGCTCAAGGTCGCAAGGGCACAGTCAAAGTGCAGGGGCTGCCCGTCCTCACGGTTCATCAGCGCGCTCCCCATATCCGCTATCGGAAGCCCACACTTGGGACAGACGGGCTTACCGCCCCCCTTGTAGGAACGGATGGCATCATCTTCCTCGCGCAGCTGCTCGGCCGGAAGGGTGTAGGTTGAGCGGAACGTGCTCTTCCTGAACAAGGGCTCCATATAGCGGGAATCCCTCTTCCGGGAAGAGCGGGAACTTCCCCCCGACTCCCTGTTGGACCGAGAGTCATGCCCCCGCCTGGATGAATATGACTGGCGGCTTCCCGCCCCGCGCCCCGATCTGGACCTTCTATCAGCACTCATACAGCGTATTATACTGACTTTCGGCATTGAATTCTAGGGGCAGGGACCTGAAGGTCACATAAACCTTTCCGCACTTCGTTCGGACATAGGCGGCCTCTCCACGATTTTTCCGCTCACGACCGTCGCAATGCGGTCCACGGCATTATCCACATAGTCAGTGTCCAGAATCTTCTGTTTCAGCTCCGTTATACGCAATGCGATGGCGGCGCTGGAACGCTTCCCAGAAGATGAGCCTCGGGCCCTTTTTTTTGTAATCGGCATTTTTGAAACTCCGCGAAACCTTATGAGTAAATAACGAACAGGTTCTATCCCACTGACATCCAAAAGAGAGAACGCAAACCTCATTTGCTCGCAA